>NZ_JBHVKJ010000048.1:0-44548 GCF_042798275.1 Nocardioides sp. NPDC057767
GGCGCGCCCATGCCGACTCGACCGACGTACGTGACGCCTCGGCCGACGTGGGTGACTTCTCGACAGGCCACTAGAGTTGCCCGCATGGCAGTTGATGGGTCGCTCGTAGGGCGCGCGTTTCCTCCGACCAGGCCCTATCGGGTCACCGACGAGAAGGTGCGGGAGTTCGCTGCCGCCACCGGAGCGGGCTGGGAGAGCGGTGATCCGGTCCCCGCGACGTTCCCGATCGTGCTCGCCTTCGACGCGATGAACGCCTTCCTCGACGACGTCGAGGTGGAGCTGTCGCGGATCGTGCACGGCGAGCAGAAGTTCTCCTTCGCCCGGCCGATCGCGCCGGGTGACGTGCTGACCGCGACCCTCAGCGTCGCCTCGCTGCGCCAGATCGGTGGCAACGACATCATCGGCACGGTCTCGGAGATCACCGACGACTCCGGTGCGGTCGTGTGCACCACGTCCGCCACACTGGTCCACCGAGCGGCGGAGGTCGCCTGATGACGACGATCGAAGCAGGCGCTGACCTGGCCCCGAAGACCTACCCGGTGACCCGGGCGTCGCTGGTCCGCTACGCGGGCGCGAGTGGTGACTTCAACCCGATCCACTGGTCCGACCGGATCGCCACCGCCGTCGGTCTCCCCGGTGTGATCGCCCACGGCATGTTCACCATGGCGCTCGTCGCCCGAGCGGTCTCGGAGTGGACCGACGGCGCCGAGGTCGTCGACTTCGGTGCGAAGTTCACCAACCCGGTCGTGGTGCCGGACGACGACGAGGGGACGACCGTCACCGTCTCCGGCACGGTCAAGTCGGTCGAGGACGGGCTGGCGACGATCGCCCTGACCGTGGTCTCGACAAGCTCGACCACCGGGGAAGCCCAGAAGGTGCTTGGCATGCCGAAGGTCTCCGTACGTGTCTGAACACCTCTCGCGCCACACCACCTTCCATCTCGGCGGCCCGGCGGCGGAGTTCGTCACCGCGACCACCGAGGCGGAGATCATCGAGGCAGTGACCGCCGCCGACACGGTGGGCACGGACGTGCTCGTCCTCGGTGGCGGCAGCAACCTGGTCGTGTCCGACGCCGGTTTCCCGGGCACCGTCATCAAGCTGGCGACCACGGGCGTCGCGGTGGAGACGGTCGAGGGTGGCGTACTCGTCACGGTGGCGGCGGGAGAGACCTGGGACGACTTCGTGACGACCGCGGTCGGCAAGGGCTGGAGCGGGGTCGAGGCTCTCTCCGGCATCCCCGGCAGCGTGGGCGCGACCCCGATCCAGAACGTCGGGGCGTACGGCCAGGACGTCTCCCAGACCATCACCTCGGTCAGGGTGCTCGACCGTGAGCTGCGCGAGGTGCGCAGCTTCACCGCCGAGGAGTGCGGGTTCGGCTACCGCTGGTCGCGGTTCAAGGACGCTCCCGGGCGGTACGTGGTGCTCGGGGTCACCTTCCGGCTCGGCACCGATGGTGAGACCGGCTCGCCGATCGCGTACGCCCAGCTGGCCGGCGCCCTCGGCGTCGCGCAGGGCACCCGGGTGCCGTCCAAGCAGATCCGTGAGGCCGTCCTGGCACTGCGCCGCAGCAAGGGCATGGTCATCGACGAGGCCGACCACGACACCTGGTCGGCGGGCTCGTTCTTCACCAACCCCGTGGTCGCGCCCGAGGACGTGCCCGAGGGTGCTCCGGCCTACCCGCAGCCCGACGGCACCGTGAAGACCTCCGCCGCCTGGCTCATCGACCACGCCGGTTTCAAGAAGGGCCACACGCCCGAGGGTCTGGCGGGCAGGGTCTCGCTCTCCACGAAGCACACCCTCGCGCTCACCAACCGCGGCGAAGGCACGACCGAGGACCTGCTCGTCCTTGCCAGAGAGGTTCGTGACGGGGTCGAGGCGGCCTACGGGATCGTGCTCGTCAACGAGCCCGTCATGCTCGGCGTGGAGCTCTGACCAGCCCCGTCTCGTAGGCGATGACGACGAGCTGGGCGCGGTCACGCGCGTGCAGCTTCGTCATGGCCCGGTTGATGTGGGTCTTCGCGGTCAGCACGCTGATCACCATGGCCTCGGCGACCTCGTCGTTGGTCATGCCCCGGGCGACCAGGGCGACCGCCTCGCGCTCCCGGTTGGTGAGCTCGGCGAGCCCGAGGGGAGCCGCCGCGGGCGAGGGCTGGGCGATGTACTGGTCGATCAGAGCTCGGGTGACCGACGGCGCCAGCAGCGCGTCGCCTCGCGCGGCGACCCGGACCCCGTGGACGAAGTCCTCCGGCTGGATGTCCTTGACGAGGAACCCGGCAGCGCCGGCACGCAGGGCCTCGAGGACGTACTCGTCCATCCCGTAGTTGGTCAGGATCACCACGTGCACGCCGCCCAGAGAAGGGTCGGCGGCGATGCGCCGGGTGGCCTCGAGGCCGTCGGCCACGGGCATCTGGATGTCGACCATCGCCACGTCGGGCAGGTGCTCACGGGCGAGCGCCACCGCCTCGAGACCGTTGCCCGCCTCGGCGACCACCTCGATGTCGTCCTCGATGTTGAGAAAGGCCCGGAACCCGCTCCGGATGAGCGGCTGGTCGTCGACCAGGAGCACCCGGATCACGACGTACGCTCCACCGGAAGCCGCGCCTCGACCATGAAACCACCCTCCTCGCGGGGCTGTGCCCGCAGCTGACCTCCGAGGGCGGCGACCCGCTCTCGCATCCCGAGCAGACCGACGCCGGGGACGGTCGCGGCCGATGCCCCGGTGCCGTTGTCCTCGACCCGGATGCCGATGGAATCGGGCCGATGGTCGATGTGGACCGACGCGGTGGTGGCCGCTGCATGACGGCTCACGTTGGTCAGCGACTCCTGGACGATCCGGTAGGCCGTCCGGCCCACCGCCGCGGTCACCGTGCCGGGCTGCCCGTCGACGGTCAGCGTGACCTCCAGCCCGGTCGCCCCGGCGGACCCCACCAGATCGCGTACGTCCTCGAGCCCCCGCGGCGGGTTCGGATCGTCGTCACGCAGTGCCGTCAACGTCGCCCGGAGCTCGCGGGCCGCCTCGCGCCCGGCCTCCCGGATCGCCAGCAGCGACTCGGGGACCTCCTCGCCGCGTCGCTGGGCCACGTGGACCGCGGCCTCGGACTGCACCTTGATCACCGAGATCTGGTGGGTGAGGGAGTCGTGCAGCTCGCGGGCGATGTGGAGCCGCTCGTCGTCGGCCCGGCGCTGGGCGGCGGCCTCGCGGGTGCGTTCCGCCTCGTCGGCACGCCGCTCGGCCTGGCGAAGCGCCTCGCCGGCCGCGCCCGCCGCGATCAGCCAGGCGATCTCGAGGGCTCCTCGCGCCTGCTCGGACGCGGCGCCGAAGTCGCCCGTGGCGGCGTACGCCACCAGGAACAGTCCGCTCTGCATCACCACCGCGGCGATCACGGTGACCAGCCGATGGCCCTCGCGCACCGCCGCGTAGACCGCGACCAGGAACGCGATCACCGCGACGTCGAACCCGAGCGCCTGAAAGGCGAGCCCGCACGCGCCGCTGACCACCAGCACGGTGACCGGCGCCCGGCGCCGGACGAGGAGGACCAGAGCGCTCGCGACCAGCGCGGCGTAGCCGAGCAGCTCGCTGCCGGAAACCGGGTGGCCGTCGCTCAGCGCAGCGGCCAGCTGGGCCACGGCCACTCCTGCGGCTATACCTGCGTCCCCGAGGGTGATCCGCCGCCTGGCCATGCGAGCAGGATATGCCCGCGGCGCCGCTCGCGAGTCCGTCTCCCGTAGGACTTCCGGCTACCACGTACGCAGTAGTGACCGCGCCGAAGAGTCCACGCCGGCAGGACGACTCAGCAGCGCGCCGACGAGACGATCGAGTCATCCGATGGAACTCGACGAAGGAGTCTCACATGTTCCTGAACGACGTGATCGTCAACGCCGCCGGCACGGATGTCGGCGCCTACACACTGACCACCGCCCGGCTCTGGGCGACGCTTGCCGCGTTCGTCGGGTTCGGCGGAGCGGTGGCCGGTGCCGCGGCGCTGACCCGCGCCGTCCGCGGGGTCGGCAACAGCGGCCGCAACGGCGCCGTCGTGGCGCTCGGCTGCGGTGCGATCGCCCTGGTGGCGGGCGTGGTCAACCTGCTGGTCGCCGACGGCGGGCCGGGCACCGGCAACGGCGTCGTCGGCGGCGGGATGGCGATCGTCCTGGGCCTCGCCGCTCTGACCCTGGGCACCCTCACCCTGCGCAGAGCGCGCCGAGTCGGCGCAAATGTCCCACGCTGAAAGGTCGAGTCGGCGCATCTGTCCCAGAATCCCGGGACAGATGCGCCGACTCGGCGTGAATTTCCGGGACATCAGCGCCGAGTCGGCGTCAGGCGCGCTTCAGGTGCACCAGGACCTCGTGGTGGTCGGTGTTGGGGAACATGTCAAGCAGTCGTGCCGACACCGGCCGCAACGAGGGCATGTCACCCAGGTCGCGGGCGAGGGTGTCGACGTTGCACGAGGAGTAGACGACGTGCTCGACACCCGACTCCTCGAGCCACCCGGAGAGCGAGGAACCGATCCCGCGCCGCGGCGGGTTGACGATGACCAGGTCGGGCGCGGCGCCTGCCGAGAGGGCGTACGCCGTCGCGTCCCCGGCCACCCAGCTGGTGCCCGGCAGCCCGAGGTCGGCGGCGGTCGAGGCGGCGGCCTCGACCGCCTGCTCGCTGGACTCGACCCCGAGCACCTCGCGACCGGGCGCGGCGACGTGCAGCCCGAAGCCGCCGACGCCGCAGTAGAGATCCCAGACCGAGCCCGGCGACACCGAGGAGATCAGGTCGCGGGCGTGGCGGTAGAGGGCCGCCGCGACAGCGGTGTTGGTCTGGAAGAACGAGTGCGGGCGCAGCCGCAGGCCGATCCCGTTGACCTCCATCGTGAGCGCCTCGCGGGAGGTCAGGAAGATCTCCTCGGGCCCCTCGATGACGGCCTTGTGCTCCGGCTGGATGTTGACCGAGGCCACCGCGACCGGCAGCTCGTCGAGCAGCGCCGGAAGATGCTTGCGCAACCGAGCCAGCGCCTCGGTCGACCGCAGCACCCAGCGCACCATCAGCTCACCGCTCGGAGCCTCGGTGACGATCACGTGCTTGAGCTCGCCACGCCGCTCGGGCACCGAGTAGGGGGTCAGCCGCGCTGCCGTGACGAACCGGGACAGGACCGGCAGCGCGGCCTGCAGCCCCGGCGTGTGGAGCCCGCACGCGAGCAGGTCCACGCCGAGACCGTCGTGGGACAGGATCCCCAGCGTCGGTGCCTCCACCGACCCGGCGACGACCATCTTCGCCTTGTTGCGAAAACCGGCCTCCGGGCTGGAGACCGGTTCCTCCCAACGTACGTCGCCCAGTGCCTCGGCGACCCGCTGCTGCTTCTGCGCGAGCTGGTCGGCGTACGCCATCTCCAGCCAGCGGCAGGAGCGGCAGGCACCGGAGGTGAAGTAGCCGCAGTCCATCGGTCAGATGCGGCTGCTCAGCATCGCGTTGATGCTGTCGTACGTCGTTGTGGATTCGGTCTCCGCAGCCACGAAGATCATCACGATGATGAAGATGACGTAGGCGACCCAGAAGAGCAGGTAGAGCGCCCCGAAGATCGTTCCGATGAGGCCGGTGATGAAGCCGGCCTGCGCGTTCCCTCGCCCGCTGTAGGCCGCGGGGTTGGCATCGATCTCGGCCATCACCCGCTTGCCCTTGATCCATCCGAACGGTGCGATGAAGACACCGATCCCGCCGCACATGACCGACAGGCACAGGCCCACGATCCCGAAGACCATCGCCGAGTTGGCCTCGGGGTGAGGAGGTGGCTGCGGGAACCCGTAGGGCGCCGGCTGATAGCCAGGCGGCGGCGTGTTCGTCATCTCTCAGAACTCGCTGTCGTACGGCTCGTAGCCGTCGTCGTAGCCCGAGTCGAACCCGCCGCTGACGCCGATGATGATGACGATGGCGACGACGAGGATGCTCAGGACCAGCAGGACGGTGCCGATGATGCCGAGGATGAAGCCGGCCTGCGCGTTGCCGCGGCCGGTCAGGGCCCCGGCGGCCGCATCGAT
Source organism: Nocardioides sp. NPDC057767 (assembly GCF_042798275.1). Classification (NCBI taxonomy): domain Bacteria; kingdom Bacillati; phylum Actinomycetota; class Actinomycetes; order Propionibacteriales; family Nocardioidaceae; genus Nocardioides; species Nocardioides sp. NPDC057767. The sequence continues at coordinate 6,022 of NZ_JBHVKJ010000048.1, forward strand.
CCGCTTCTTCGCGGACAGACCCATGAACAGGGCGAAGGGGGAGAGCACGATCGGGAGGCCGCAGAGGAACCCGCCCGCGAGGCCGATGATGCCCAGGACCATCGCCGTGGTCGCGCCCGAGTCCGGGGCGCCGGCGGGAGCCGAGTACGCAGCCGGGGAGCCGTAGGGCGCCTGGCCGTAGCCGTAGCCCGGCTGACCGCCATAGGCCGGCGGTGTCTGTCCGTAGCCCGCTGCCGGCGCAGGCGGGACCGGCGGCTTCTGGTCGAAGGTCGCCCCGCCGTAGGGGTTCGACGGCTGCTCACCGTAGGTCTGGCCGTACATCGGCTGGGTCGGCGCGGGCGGCGTCGAGGCAGGCGGATTCGCCACCTGAGTCACGTCGGACTGGTCGTGCCCGGGCTGAGCCGGCTCGGACGGGCTCGGCGGGGGCGGCGTGGAGGCGTCGGCCGGCTTGTTGGGATCGGGCTGGTCGTCGGACGGGTTCGTCATGGCCGACATTCTGTCTTAACTCGGCGGATCCGTGGGTTGCGAGGGCGTTTTGAGCCAGTCGTCGATCTCGGCGAGCAGACCCTTCTTGGTCGACTCGGGCGCCGTGGAGGCTGAGATCGACATCCGCGCCAGGTCGGCGAGGGTCTCGTCGGTGAGCTCGTGAGCGGCCCGCATCGTGGCGTACTGCGCCGCCAGCCGGGACCCGAACAGCAGCGGGTCGTCGGCACCCAGCGCCACCGTCGCGCCTGCGTCGAGCAGCTGCGGCAGCGGCACCGAGGTGAGATCGGAGTAGACGCCGAGCGACACGTTGGAGGTCGGGCAGACCTCCAACGCGACGCCCGCACGCACGATCTCGTCGAGCAGCACCGGGTCCTCCGCAGCGCGTACGCCATGACCCAGCCGGGTGGCGTGCAGCGACCGCAGCACGGTGCGGATGTGCTCGGGCCCGCGCAGCTCACCGCCGTGCGGCATCAGCCGGAGCCCGGCACGCTCGGCGATCCGGAAGGCGTGGTCGAACTCCTCGGTCCGGCCGCGCCGCTCGTCGTTGGAGAGCCCGAACCCGACCACACCGTGGTCGACGTACTGCCCGGCCAGGCGCGCCAGCGTGCGCGCGTCCATCGGGTGCCGGGTGCGGTTGGACGCGATGATCACCGCGATCCCGAGCCCGGTCGCCCGCTCGGCCTCGCCGACGGCGTCCAGCACCAGGTCCGTGAAGGCCGTGATCCCGCCGAACTTCGCCGCATAGCCCGACGGGTCGACCTGGATCTCGAGCCACCTGCCGCCGTCGCGTACGTCGTCCTCGGCGACCTCCATGACGAGCCGCCGGATGTCCGCCTCCGTACGCAGCACCGACCGGGCCACGTCGTAGAGCCGTTGGAACCGGAACCAGCCCTTCTCGTCGGCCGCGCTCAGCGCCGGCGGCCACTCCGAGACCAGCTGCTCGGGCAGCCGGATCCCGTCGCGGGCGGCCAGCTCGAGCAGGGTCTCGTGGCGCATCGCACCGGTGAAGTGCAGGTGCAGATGCGCCTTCGGCAGCGTACGTAGGTCGCGTCGGTCTGCAGGGACAGGTACAGGACTCACGCGAGCAGCTTCTCCGCGGCAGCCAGCTTCACGCACACCGTGACGACCTCCATGGCCCCGCTGACCTGCTCCAACGGCGGGAAGGACGGGGCGAGGCGGATGTTGGTGTCCTCCGGGTCGTGCTTCCCCGGGAAGGCCGACCCGGCCGGGGTGAGCGCGACGCCTGCGCCCTTGGCCAGCTCGATCACCCGGGTCGCGGTGCCCGGGAGCACGTCGAGGCTGACGAAGTAGCCGCCCGCGGGCTTGGTCCAGGTCGCCACACCGAGCGCGCCGAGCTCGTCGGTGAGCGCGTCCTCGACCGCCGCGAACCGCGGCGCGAGGAGCTCGCGGTGCTTGGCCATGTGCTCGCGTACGCCCGCCGCCGAGCCGAAGAACTCCGCGTGCCGCAGGTGGTTGACCTTGTCCGGGCCGATCGCACCGTGGCTCAGGTGGTCGAGCCACCAGGCGACGTTCTCCTTCGAGCCACCGAAGAAGCCGACGCCGGCGCCCGCGTAGGTGACCTTGGAGGTCGAGGCGAAGACCAGCGGGCGATGAGGGTTGCCGGCCGCGTTGGCCAGCGAGACGACGTCGGCGGTCTTGGTCTCGGCCGGGGTCAGGTGGTGCAGCGCGTAGGCGTTGTCCCAGAAGATCTTGAAGTCGGGCGCGGCGGTCGGCATCGAGGCGAGCCGCTCGGCGATCTCCTGCGAGGTGGTGTCACCGGTCGGGTTGGCGTAGGTCGGCACCAGCCACATGCCCTTGATCGTCGGGTCGTCCTTGACCAGGGCGGCGACGGCCTCGACGTCGGGTCCGTCGGCGTGCATCGCCACGGTCACCATCTCGATCCCGAACCACTCCAGCAGCGTGAAGTGGCGGTCGTAGCCGGGCACCGGGCAGATGAACTTCACCGTCTCCTCGCGGCCCCAGGGACGCTCGCTGTCGACGCCGCCGTGAAGCCACAGGTACATCAGCGTGTCGCGCATCATGGTGAGGCTCGAGTTGCCCCCGGCGATGAGCTGGTCGGTCTCCAGACCGAGCAGCTCTGCGTAGATCTCACGGATCTCGATGCCGCCCGCCAGACCGCCGTAGTTGCGCGTGTCGGTGCCGTCCGGAGCCGTCGTCGACTTGGGGAGATGGAGCAGGCCGTCGGAGAGGTTGAGCTGGTCCGCGGAGGGCTTCCCCCGGGTCAGGTCCAGCTTCAGGCCCTTGGCCACCAAGTTGTCGTACGCCGTGCGCTGCTCCGCTGCGAACGCTTCGAGTTCCTCGCGCGAGAGCTCGGCGAGGGGACGGGGATCTGAGGTCATGCCAGCAATCCTATGGGTCAGGAGGCCCCGGTTTGGAACGCGTTAACCCGAGTGCGTAGACTCACCGTTGGTGGTCTTCCCACATGGTTAGCCGCGCCCTCAACCGCGCGTCTGATGCAGACCTCCGTAGGGCACTAGCTCAACTGGCAGAGCATCGGTCTCCAAAACCGAAGGTTGGGGGTTCAAGTCCCTCGTGCCCTGCAAAGCCGGACCAGCGATGGAAACGTTTTCGAGAGAAGGTGGCGGCGTGACGGACAGCAAGGCGGTCCCGACTCCGAACGACAAGAAGACGGAGAAGCGCACCAGTCTCCCGACGTTCTACCGCCAGGTCGTGGCCGAGCTCCGCAAGGTCGTCTGGCCGACGCAGAACCAGCTCACGACGTACTTCGTCGTGGTTCTGGTCTTCGTCCTGGTGATGATGGCAATCACCGCGGGCCTTGACCTCGGGTTCGGCAAGTTGATGTTCTGGGTGTTCGGCGGCCGCGACGCGTGATCGCGTGGGCCCCGGCCCGCGGAGCACACCCGAAATACACATTCAACGGTTTGGAGCAGGACGTGTCTGAGCAGGACTACACCGAGGAGACCGAGGTCCTCGAGACGGCCGAGGCCGCCTCCGACGTGCCTGCAGAGGCCGAGTTCGACGAGTCCGGCGACGCCGGCGATGACGAGTCGTCGTTCGACGAGATCGTCGAGGGCGAGGCCCCCGAGGCCGCTGACGACCCGCTCGAGGCGTTCCGCCGTGAGCTGTGGGCCAAGCCGGGCGACTGGTTCGTGATCCACACCTACTCCGGCATGGAGAACCGGGTGAAGTCCAACCTGGAGAACCGCATCGTCTCCCTCAACATGGAGGACTACATCCACGAGATCGTGGTCCCCACCGAGGAGGTCCCGGAGATCAAGAACGGCCAGCGCAAGATGGTCAAGCGCACCGTTCTCCCCGGCTACGTGCTGGTCCGGATGGACCTCACCGACGAGTCCTGGGCCGCCGTACGCCACACCCCGTCCGTGACCGGCTTCGTCGGTCACAGCCACCAGCCGGTGCCGCTGTCGATGACCGAGGTCGAGAACATGCTCGCCCCCGCCGTCGTCGCCCAGGCCGAGGCCGAGGCTGCCGCCGCCGGTGAGGCCGCCACCGCCTCCGCGGGTGCCACCGGCACCGCCAAGAAGCCCGTCGAGGTCGTCGACTTCGCCGAGGGCGACTCGGTCACCGTCGTGGACGGCCCCTTCGCCACGCTGCACGCGACCATCACCGAGCTCAACGCCGAGTCCCAGCGCGTCAAGGCGCTGGTCGAGATCTTCGGTCGTGAGACCCCGGTCGAGCTCTCGTTCAACCAGATCGAGAAGGTTTGAGCCTATGACCCTGCGACGAAGTCGCAGGGTCATAACGCGAAAAGATCGAGCGAGCCCCGCTACTGCGAGCCTGCGAGCAGTAGCGACGGGCGGGTCGAGATCCAGTCGTGAGAAGCATCAGTACGCCGAACGCCCGGGGCACGAAGCCCGGGCGTTCCGCGATTTCGCTACACATCCTCGCCCCACGATCCTCGCCCAGTACAACCATCTGCGCCGCTGGTGCGTCCCCAGGTCATGGAGCCAAGTCACATACCCGGCGGGGGTGCGATGACCCGACCCCGGGCGTCCGGCGCACGTGTGCGAGACGATGCAGCGTTCACCGAGTTCGTGACCGCCCGGCTGTCACATCTGCTCAAGCTCGGGCGGGTGCTGGCCGGCGACGACCAACGTGGGGCCGACCTGGTCCAGGACGCGCTGGAGCGAACCCTCTTGAACTGGTCGAAGGTGCAGGACCCCGAGGCGTTCGTACGGCGCACCATGGCCAACCGCAGCGTGTCGGTGTGGCGCAAGCTGCACCGGGAACGGCCGCTCGCGGAGATGCGCGAGCCGGTCGGCACCGACCGGCCGGCCGACCACGAGCTGCTGGCGGCGGTCAAACGGCTGCCACCGAGGCAGCGTGCCGTGATCGCGCTGCGCTACTACGAAGATCTCACGGAGGCACAGGTCGCGGAGGTGCTGGGCTGCTCGGTGGGCACGGTCAAGAGCCAGGCCCACCGAGCGATGACCACGCTCCGCGCGCAACGATCCGCCTTCGCCGACCGGGAGGAAGAGCGATGAACCAGTTCGAGGACGAGGTCCGCCACGCGATCGACCGCGACATCCTCGCGGAACAGCCGGCCGAGCAGATGCTGGCCAAGGTACGACGCGGCGCGCAGCGACGCCGGGTCCGCCGCACCGCAGGGGTGGTCGGCGCGGCCGCCGTGCTGGTCGCTGGGGTCGCCGTCGGCGGCTCACTGCTCGGCACCCGCGACGGCTCCGCACCTGAACCGGCACCACCGGCCCCGTCACCGACGGAGTCCTCCTCGGCGACAGGCGACCCGGTGCGGCCGACGCACGCCCTCACCGTCGAGGTCGCCCTTGACCGGGTGCTCGTGACGTCCAACGAGGAGGACTGTGGTTGCAGCGTGCTGTGGCGCTACGACGGCGAGACCTGGGAGCGGCTGCATGATTTCACCGAGGAGTACGTCGACCGGCTCGCCATGGCACCCGACGGCCGGAGCGGCTGGGCTGCCGCCGGCGGGAGGATCTGGACCACCGGTGACGGCGGCGTGACCTGGGAGCAGGCCGCCATGACGGGTGAGGACCCGGGCGAGCACAGCTATCTGCTGGCCGCCACCGGCGACCCGGCGTGGCCGGCGTGGGCGGTCGATGCGACGACCGGCGCGATGTGGCGGTTCGACGGCGACCGCTTCGCATCGGTGTCGTACGACGAGATCGGAGCTGCCCAGGATCTGATCCAGGTCGGCGACGCGCTCGTGGTCACGCCGAGCCCCGAGGGTGAGGGCAACGTGACCTCCGTGCCGAAGGTCACCCGCGACGGTGGTCGGACGTGGTCCGAGCTGCCGTTCCCGTGCAGTGGCGAGAACAGTCTGATGCCTGCCGGCACCGCGGTCTTCTCGCTCTGCCGAGCAGACGAGGCTGCTGCGACCGTGTACCGATCGACCGACCTGAGCTCGTGGCAGGAGTTCGGCAGCGTGCAAGGTCACCTGAACGATCGGGTGGCCCTCACCGACGACGCGATCCTGCTGCGTGGCGAGCGCGAGACCCTGCTCACCGAGGCCGGCGCACAGAAGGTCGACACCGGTCTCGGCGAGGGTGCAGAGGTCTGGGACGCCGCCCGGGTCGGTGACACGCTCTATCTCGCCCCGGGCGGGGAGGTGCTGGCCTCCACCGACGGCGGCCGCACGTGGGAGCCGTCCCTATCGGTTCAGCAGTAGCGGGGAGCAGTGATCGCTGACGGGGTCACGGCAGTGTCTTGATCAGCCACTCGACGTACCCGGTGATGTCGGTGACGACACCGGGTACGGCGGCGTTGGCCTGGGTGACGGTCTTGCCGAGCAGCCGGATGCTGCAGGCGTCGACGGCGCGGTTGGTGTCCCAGCCCTCGGCGAGGTCGGGGAAGCGGGAGGCGAGCTCGGCGGCACAGATCCCGCGGCGTTCGGAGATCGAGGCCCAGCTGCCGTCATCGGTGGGTGTCGGGCTGGGGCTGGGGGCGGTCGAGGGGCTCGAGCTCGGCTTCGCTGTCGGCTGGGCGCCGGGGGTCGGCTTCGGAGCGGTCGTCGCCGGCTTCTTCTCGGTGGGCTTCTTGTCGGTCTTCTTCGTCGCGTTCGGTCCGCGGCCGGAGGGGCTGGACTCGGAGTGGGCGGGAGCGGCGGCGGCGAGCTCGACGTCGTCACCGCCATAGGGGCTGTCGGCATAGCCCTTGGCGATCTTCAGGACGGTGGTGACGTACGCCTGGCTCTGGTTGTAGCGACTGAGCGCGGCGTGCTTGCCCGCTTCGGTGGAGACGTCCTCGTCGCCCGAGCAGAGGTAGACCGCGGCGGCGAGGGCGGCGTCGTCGATGTCCTGCGGGTCGCGTACGCCGTCACCATCCCCGTCGACGGCGACCAACGGCCAGGTCGTGGGGATGAACTGCATCGGCCCGACGGCGCGGTCGCCGCTGGAGAGCTTGTCGACGGTGCCTCCGTCGGTGTCGGGGGAAGGGTCGCCCGCGGAAGTGGTCAGCGCGGGACCGTAGATCGGCGGGGTGGCCTTGCCCGCGTCGTCGAGGCGGCTGCTCTTCAGGCGGCCGTGGTCGGACTCGACCATCCCGACGGCGGCGAGCAGCGTCCAGTCGAGGGCGCAGGCCCGGTCGGCGGTCGTCACCACGGCGGCCGCGCGCTGGTAGGCGGCCAGGGCGGTCATCGGGATGTCGCTTCCCCGCGCCATCGCGACGGCGATCGTTCCGGTCCGGGCGCCCTTGCGAGCACCCTGAGCCGACGCGGGCTCGGTGACGCTCGCGGGCTGGTCGATGACGGAGGTCGCCATGGTCTCTCCGCCGGGCAGCGTCACGGGTCCGACGGGATCGAACGCCGTTCCGGTGGCGGCGGCGGTCCACGCGGCCGAGAGCGCGGCCAGCGGCACGAGTGCGGCGAACATGGAGAGACGACGTCGATTGAACAATTGAGCTCCCTTTGTAAATCCCCGGGGGAGTATGCCAAGGGGAGTGGTGGCCGTCACTCAGGGGGTCTCACTCAGTGGGCCGCCCTGCGCTGATTTCGCGAACCCGAACGGATCACGGACAATTGACCAGTTGCGAGAGCAACACAGCAGGTGGCAGAGGCCGAAACGTACAAACGGCTTCGTCATGACCACGAGAAGGAAGAGATCTCAAGAATGCCTCCGAAGAAGAAGATCGCAGCGCTCGTCAAGGTGCAGCTGCAGGCCGGCTCCGCGACCCCGGCCCCGCCGGTCGGTACCGCGCTCGGTCCGCACGGCGTCAACATCATGGAGTTCTGCAAGGCGTACAACGCCCAGACCGAGTCCATGCGCGGCAACGTCGTCCCCGTCGAGATCACCATCTACGAGGACCGCTCGTTCACCTTCATCACGAAGACCCCGCCGGCCGCTGAGCTGATCAAGAAGGCCGCCGGCCTCAAGAAGGGCTCGTCCGTCCCGCACAAGGACAAGGTCGGCAAGCTGACCAAGGACCAGGTGCGCGAGATCGCGACCACCAAGATGCCCGACCTCAACGCGGAGGACATCGACGCCGCGATGAAGATCGTCGAGGGCACCGCCCGCTCCATGGGCGTCACCACCGACTGATACGTGGGAGAGCCGCGCTGGCTCGCTAACCACATCTCCTCTTAACTACCGAAGGAATCACCATGCAGCGCAGCAAGACCTACCGCGCGGCGTCGGAGACGTTCGACAAGAACGAGCTCTACGCCCCGCTGGCCGCGATCAAGATCGCCAAGGGCTCCAGCAAGAAGAAGTTCGACGAGACCGTTGACGTCGTCATGCGTCTCGGCGTCGACCCCCGTAAGGCCGACCAGATGGTGCGCGGCACCGTCAGCCTGCCCCACGGCACCGGTAAGACGATGCGCGTCATCGTCTTCGCCGCTGCTCCGGACAAGGCCGAGGCCGCTCGCGAGGCCGGTGCTGACGTCGTCGGTGCCGACGACCTCATCGAGAAGGTCTCCGGTGGCTGGCTCGACTTCGACGCCGTCGTCGCGACCCCCGACATGATGGGCAAGGTCGGTCGCCTCGGCCGCGTGCTCGGCCCGCGTGGCCTCATGCCGAACCCGAAGACCGGCACCGTCACCCCGGACCCGGCCAAGGCCGTGACCGACATCAAGGGCGGCAAGATCGACTTCCGGGTCGACCGTCACGCCAACCTTCACTTCATCATCGGCAAGGCCTCCTTCTCCGAGGCTCAGCTCGCTGAGAACTACGCCGCTGCTCTCGAGGAGGTGCTTCGTCTGAAGCCGTCCTCCTCCAAGGGCCGCTACCTGAAGAAGGTCACCCTCTCGACCACCATGGGCCCCGGCGTCCAGGTCGACCCCAACCGCATCAAGAACGTGGCGGCTGAGGACGAGGCCTGAGCCTCGACCGAACACACGAGCGCCGCTGCCCGGTTTCGGGCGGCGGCGCTCGTCGCATGTGGGCGCTGCGTACGGCCTGTTTCGGTTCTTCCGTCACCGCCGCCCCGGCCGACCGCCCGAACGCCCGGTGGACACGGCCGCGAAGAGCCACTGTGACTTGTGGGCCGCCGTTCTCGATTGGTGCACGATCTCATCACGATGGTTCGCCACCTCAAGGGGTAGCGGGCCGTCGGTGTCCAAAGACACGTAGAGTGCCCCGCATGAATCTGCGGAAGCTCGCTGCTGCCCTGACCGTTCCAGCCCTCGGCCTGGCGCTCGCCGCCTGCGGTGGCGGCGACGAAGGTGGCACCTCCCCGTCGGGTGCGAAGCTGGTCAAGGCCGACACCCTGACCATCTGCACGCACCTTCCTTACAAGCCGTTCGAGTTCAACGAGGGCGGCGAGGTCGTCGGCTTCGACATCGACGTGCTCAAGATCGCGGCCGATGCGGAGAAGCTCGAGACCGAGGTCGTCAACATCGGCTGGGAGACCATCGTCTCCGGCGAGGCGCTCAACTCCGGCAAGTGTGACGTCGCCGCGGGTGCGATGACGATCACCGAGGAGCGCGAGAAGGTCATGGACTTCACCGAGCCCTACTTCGAGGCGACCCAGGCCCTGATGACCAAGAAGGGCGCGGGCTACACGGCGCTCGAGGACCTCGGTGGCAAGACCGTCGCGGTCCAGGAGGCCACCACCGGTGCCGACTACGTCAAGGAGAACGCCCCCGAGGACACCAAGATCATCACGCTCGAGGACTCGGCGCTGATGATGCAGGCGGTCAAGTCCGGCAAGGCCGACGCCGGCGTCAACGACAACGGTCTGCTCTACGACTTCGTCAAGGACAACTCGGAGATGGAGATCACCAGCGAGTTCCAGACCGGTGAGGCGTACGGCTTCACGGTCAAGAAGGGCGGCAACGACAAGCTGCTCGAGGTGCTCAACAAGGGCATCAACGACAAGGCCGCCTATGACGAGGTCTACAAGAAGTGGTTCGGGGAGGCTGCCGCGCAGTGACCAACGCGGCAGTGGTTCCCAAGAAGCGGATGTCGCCGCGCAAACGCGCGGCGCTCGTCCGCTACATCCAGTACGCCATCTTGGTGCTGCTGGTCGTCGTCCTAGCCCTGATCGCCGACTGGGGTGAGATCAGGCGGGCGTTCTTCGACATCGACATCGCCTCGCAGCTGTTTCCCGATGTCATCCTGATCGCGCTCAAGAACACGATCATCTACACCGCCTGCGGCTTCGCCTTCGGTCTGGCGCTGGGACTGGTCTTGGCGCTGATGCGGCTCTCGAGCGTGGGTCCGTACCGGTGGATCTCCACCGGCATCATCGAGCTCTTCCGTGGGCTGCCGGCGCTGGTCGTCTTCCTGGTGCTCGGCCTCGGCTTGCCAATCGCCTTCGGTGTGAACCTCGGCAACATCGCCACGGTGACGCTGGCGCTCGGTCTGGTCGGCGGCGCCTACATGGCCGAGACGATCCGCGCGGGCATCCAGGCGGTGCCGAAGGGGCAGTACGAAGCGGCCCGCACCCTGGGCATGACCCACACCCGGGCGATGGTCACCATCGTGATCCCGCAGGCGTTCCGCATCATCCTGCCGCCGTTGACCAACGAGCTGATCCTGCTCACCAAGGACTCCTCGCTGGTCTACATCCTCGGTCTGTCGTTGGAGGAGTACGAGCTGACCGCGTTCGGCCGGGAGAACATGAACGCCTTCGCCAACCTGACCCCGATGGTCACGATCGCGCTGTGCTACCTGCTGATCACGGTGCCGCTCTCGATCGTCGTACGCCGCATGGAAGCCAAGTCCGGGAAGGCCCGCTGATGACCCAGACGGAGACGACACCGGCTGCCGAGCGCGGCGCGGCGGTGATCGACGTACAGAACCTGCACAAGTACTTCGGCGACAACGAGGTGCTCAAGGGCATCGACTTCCACATCGCGCGGGGAGAGGTCGTCTGTGTGATCGGGCCCTCGGGCTCCGGGAAGTCGACGCTGCTGCGCTGCGTCAACCTGCTCGAGGAGCCGACCAGCGGCACGATCCTGGTCGACGGCGAGGAGATCACCGACCCCGACGCCGACGTGGACGCGCTGCGAGCACGGATCGGGATGGTCTTTCAGCAGTTCAACCTGTTCCCGCACATGACCGTGCTGCGCAACCTGACGGTCGCGCAGGAGAAGGTCCTGAAGCGCGGAAAGGCGGAGTCGCTGGAGATCGCTCGGGCCAACCTGGAGAAGGTCGGACTCTCGGACAAGGCCGATGCCTACCCGGCTCACCTCTCCGGTGGCCAGCAGCAGCGCGTCGCCATCGCGCGGGCGCTGTCGATGAACCCGGACATGATGCTCTTCGACGAGCCGACCTCGGCGCTGGACCCTGAGCTCGTCGGGGACGTTCTGGCGGTCATGAAGGACCTGGCTGCCGAGGGTATGACCATGATGGTGGTGACCCACGAGATGGGCTTCGCCCGCGAGGTCGCCGACAAGGTCGTCTTCATGGACGGTGGCGTGATCGTCGAGGAGGGCCTTCCTGCCGACGTGCTCGGCAACCCCCAGCACGAGCGCACTCAGGCGTTCCTTGCCCGGGTGCTCTGAGGCTTGATGTTCACCGAGCTACCTCGGTGAACAGAAACGGGCGACCGGAGCGGTGACCGCAGCGAGAACGAGGCAGAGGCCCGCGCCCGCGAGCCAGACGATCGGTGTCCCGAGAGACATCAGTCCGGTCGCGAGCATCGGCCCGATCGTCTGTGCGATGCCCCAACAGGTTCCGTACGCCGCCAGGTAGCCCGCCCTCGAGCCGTCGGTCGCCAGACCGGCCACGAGGGCGATCGGCGGGCCGAGCAGGAGCACCTCGCCGAGGGCGACGATCGCGCAGCCGAGGGTCAGCAGTGGGAACGGTGCTGCGTACGCGATCACGGCGAAGCCGGCCGCCATCAGGACCAGTCCTGCGCGCATCAGCGAGAACGGCCGCCCGGCGGCGCCGCGGAGCAGTCGTTGGCCGGCGATCGTGACCAGCGCTGCGACCAGGAGCAGCCAGCCGGTGGCTGCGGCGTCGTGTCCGCGAGCGGAGACGGTGAGGGGGAGGGCGACCGTGCTCAGGATCCATGCGGTCGCGAAGCCGGTGCCGAGCGCGAGCATCGTCAGGAGCCGGCGGTCACGCCAGGGGCTTGCGCCAAACCCCTCCCGGGACGAGCGCGGACTGCTCGTGTCGCGTACGAGCGCTAGGACCAGCGCCGCTGCACACAAGCAGGTGAGGGCGTCGGCGACGAAGAGAAGTCGGAGGTCGATGTCGCCGATGATCGCCGCCAGTGCACCTGCTGCGACGCCGGCGACCGCCATCGCGGCGCCGTAGAGTCCGTAGGCCTGTGGCCGCCGCTCGACCTCCACAGACTCCGCGATCAGCGCCTGGGAGGCGGGCTCGTAGATCTCGTACGCCAACCCGAGCAGTGTCGCGCCCACCAGCGCGCCGGCGACTCCGGCAGATGCGGCTATGACCACCTGGGCCACCGCGCAGGCGACCAGTCCTGCGACGATCGTCGGTCGTCGGCCCACCGTGTCGGCCATCCACCCGCCGAGCAGCCTCGACGGGATGGTGGCGACACCAAAGGCCGTCACCACCGCACCGGCCGTGGCGAGGGAGGCTCCGTGGACCTCGACCAGGGTGACCGCCAGGAAGGCCATGGCGAAGGAACCCAGCCGGTTCACCGCCCGGGCGATGACCAGCACGACGAGGGATCGCGGCCACCGTGTGTCTTGGTGACTGGTCAATGGTTGAATGACGGTCATGACTGAGACGGTAGGGCCTGAGTTGGTGACTGGTCAAATACATTTCGACAGTCACGTGCGTACCGTGACCGAGCAGGCGTGCAAGCTCGTCAACGCGCTGACCCCGGGGCACGACGGCACCCGCCCGGTGCAGCCGCCTCCGTCTGGCAGGCGGGCGCAGGTCGTGAGCGACCTGCTGGCCCGTCCCGACTACCGGCCCCAGGTCGAGGAAGCCGATGCCGACGGGATGGTCGCGCTCGCCGAGTCGCTGCGGGTCGTGTTCGAGGCTGCGGCCGGCGGCGACCTCGACACCGCTGCCACCGCGGTCAACGCGCTCATGCGGGAGATGGGCTCGGTCCCGCAGCTCGACCGGGCCCGAGGGGGCGGCTGGGCGCTGCACTTCCACGGTCGCGACCCCGGCCTCGTCATCGGCTGGGGCGCGGGCATCGCCGCCGGGCTCGCATTGGCGATCGGCTCGGATCTCGCCGGCCGGCTGGGCGTCTGCCAGGCGCCTCCCTGTGACCGCGTCTTCGTCGACACCTCCAAAAACGCCGGCCGCCGCTTCTGCTCCACGCGATGCCAGAGCCGCGTGAAGGCGGCCGCACACCGCGCGCGCCAGAGGTAGTCCGGGGCGTTTCCGTCCATCTACCGGCGGGTAATGGACAGGAACGTCCCGGACTACCTGGCTAGGGTGGCGGCGTGCGAACAGATCCCGGGACGGTGGACTGGTCTGCGGCGCTCGAGTGGGCCCAGGAGAGGCTGGGCGATCCGGCCGGTGACGTACGACGCCTGTCCGGCGGCTGGACCTCGACGATGTTGGCGATCTCGGGCGACGGCCACGAGCCGGCGGTGCTTCGGCTGATGACCAATGAGCCGTGGCGTACGCACGGCGAGCTGCTCACGACCCGGGAGAGCGAGATCCAGCGGATGCTCGCGACCACCGAGGTGCCGGCGCCCCGGTCGCTCGCGCTCGATGCGACAGGTGAGCACTGCGGCCACCCGGCCCACCTGATGACGCTGCTTCCCGGGGCGATCGAGCCGGGGCGGACGGACGAGACCTCCCTCCTGCGGCTCGCGGAGATGCTGGCCGGCATCCACGCGGTCGAGCCGACGATCGACGTACGCAGCTACCAGTCGTGGGCGTGGGAGGCGAAGTACGTCGTGCCGGCGTGGGCCACCGACGCAGGCCTGTGGCAGGACGCGTTCGCGCTGCTGCGCGGCGAGCCACCGGCGTACGACCCCTGCTTCATCCACCGTGACTTCCAGCCGCGCAACGTGCTGTGGGATCGCGGTGAGATCACCGGGATCGTGGATTGGGTCGAGACGTCGGTCGGGCCGGCCTGGCTGGACGTGGCCCACTGCGCGACCAATCTCGCGCTCACCCACGGCAGTGAGGTCGCCGACCGGTTCGCCGATGCGTACGCCACGACGACCGGCCGCCCGCGACAGCCGTACTTCGACGTGATGGACGTCGTCGGCTTCCTCCCGCCACCGGGCAGGGCGTCGTTCATCACCGATCCGGCCGAGCTGGCCCGCCTCGAGGAACGGCTTGCCGTGGTCCTGACGAGATGCCGCTGAGGCCGGCCGCCGTTGCCAGTAGGGTCGGCGTCGTGCCCACGCCTGACGACTACTTCGTGACTCTCGGTGAGCTGCAGACCGAGTTCGCTGCCGCGCTGAAGCAGGCCGACCCGGACCTGCCGGTCCCGTCCTGCGACGACTGGTCGGTCGGGGACCTGGCCGACCATCTGGCCGGGGTGCACCATTGGGCGGCAGCGATGGCGCGGGACGAGGACGAGGTGCCTCTGCCGGTCCCGTTGGACCTGGTCGCGGCCTACCAGGAGCAGGCCGCCGAGCTGCGCGAGACGCTCTCGACGCTCGGTCCGGAGGCGACCGGCCGGATCCTCAACGGGCTGACCGACGACGGCCTCGGGCCGGTCTCTTTCTGGTTCCGGCGCCAGGTGCACGAGACCCTGGTCCACCTCTGGGACATCCGCTCGGCTCTCGGGCTCGCGGCCCCCGAGGCGACCCCGGAACTCTGGGCCGACACCGTCGACGAGGTGCTGACCGTGATGTACCCGCGACAGATCGCCCTGAAGCGCACGCGAAAGGTCGTCACCCGCATCGAGCTCACCGCCACCGACATCGACCAGACCTGGGCGATCGGGGCGCCGAACGCGGTGCAGAAGGTGTCGGTCACCGGCACGGCTCGTGACCTCGCGCTCCTTCTCTGGGGGCGTACGCCGCCCACCGCCGCCGAGCTGACCGTCACCGGCGACGAGGCAGCCCTGGCTGAGGCACTGTCTCGAGCGCTCGTTCCGTAGCCGCGCCCGAGAGGCGGGCACGGTCGGCGCGGCCGGTCCAGTAGCCGACCCAGACCGCCCCGGCGAGCGAGAACAGGCCGAGCGCGACCGGTGCGGCCGCGATCGAGAAGACCGCGGCCAGGCCCGAGACCAGGAGCGGCCCGCCGGTGCCGCCGAGGTCGCCGCACAGCCGCCAGCCGCCGAGGAACTGCGCGCGTCCGTCGGCCGGCGCCGCATCGGCGCCGAGCGTCATCACGATCCCCGAGCCGAGGCCGTTGCCGATGGCGATCAGCGCCATCACCGCGCCCAGGCTGAGCGCGTCGTGGGTGAGGGGGAGCAGCAGGCAGCCGAGGCCGACGGCGAACACCACTGGGATCGCCACGATCTGACGCCCGCGGTGGTCGAGCAGCCAGCCGCCCGGGATGGTGAGCGCGATGTCGACCAGCGCCGCCCCGGCGAAGAGGAGCGACACCACCGAGGCCTCGAGATGGATGTGGTCGGCCCAGAGGGGGAGCAGACCGGTGCGTACGGACCGTGAGATCCCGATGATCACCACCGCGATGCCCAGGGTGGCGAAGGTCCGGCGGTGGGTCCACAGCACGCTGCGTACGCTCAGGTGCCCCTGCTCGCGCGCGCGGGTCCGGCCGAGCTCGGGCATCCAGCCGCCGATCACCGCCGAGCACAGCGACATCGTGGCCGCGAACAGGAAGACCGCGGAGAGCCCGAAGAGATGGATGAGGCCGGCGCCGAGCAGCGGCCCGACGAAGACCCCGAGCCGGAACGAACCGCCGAGCAGCGACATCGCCCGCGCCCGGTGAGAGGGCGGGGTCGCGTCGATGAGGAAGCCCTGCCGTGCGATCAGGAACGCCGTCCAGCTCATCCCGCTCACGAAGACGGCGATGGCGAGCACGGCGACCGAGCTGCTGAGGAACGCCACCGTCATCGCGACCGCGTCGAGCGCACCTGCTCCCATCAGCGTCCGCCGCTCGCCGATCCTCGCGACCAGCGACCCGGCGGGCAGCGAGGTGGCCAGCGACCCGATCCCGAGGAGCGCGACCACGAACGCAGCCGCGGACGCGTCCGCGCCCAGGTCGGAGGCCCGGAGCGCGAGGACGGGCATCACCGCACCGTGCCCCATGGAGCTGACGATCGAGGGCGCGTACGCCACCACCGCGATGTCTCGGAAGCGGAACTCCTGGGTCGTCGTCTCCGTCGTCACGCCTTTACTCTGCCCTATTCGTTACCAAGGCTCACTATTTTTATGGCAGCGCGAGACGACCGGAGCGAGGTCGAGCGGCGAGCTTGCTCGTCCGCTCGCGCCGAGCGAGGGAGTGACCGCGCGAAGCGCCGAGACGTCACCCCCGTCGACCGAGACGTCACTCCGGTCGGTCGAGTGGGCACCGCGATGCCCACTCGACCGACGCGGCTGACGCCTCGGCGGGGATCGTCACCAGCGGGAGTGGACGGCCTCGCGGAAGTGCGTGTCGTAGATCCGGCGTACGCCGGAGAGCAGCTCGTCCGAGAGCGCCGGGAGCGAGCCGGCGGCGGAGTTCGCATGGGCCTGCGAGGTGTTGCGGGCGCCGGGGATGACGGTGGTGACGCCGGGCTGCTGGGCGACCCAGGCGAGAGCGACCTGCGCGGGGGTGGCGCCTTCCGGGCCGTGCGAGGAGACCAGCGCGGCGAACTCCTGGGCCGCCTCGACGCCGGTCGCGAAGTCGACGCCGGAGAAGGTCTCGCCGACGTCGAAGGCCTCGCCGTGGCGGTTGTAGGTGCGGTGGTCGTCGGCGGCGAACGTCGTCGACTCCGAGTAGCGCCCGGACAGCAGCCCGGATGCCAGCGGCACCCGGGCGATGACCCCGACACCAGCCTCCGCGGCGGCGGGGAGCACGCGGTCCAGCGGCTTGAGTCGGAACGCGTTAAGGATGATCTGGACGGAGGCCACGTGGGGCCGCGCGATGGCGGCCAGGGCCTGGTCGCAGGTCTCGACGCTGACGCCGTACGCCGCGATCACGCCTTCCTCGACCAGGGTGTCCAGCGCGTCGTAGGTGGCCGTGGACTCGATGGTCTCCGACGGCGGACAGTGCAGCTGCACCAGGTCGATCGTGTCGACGCCGAGGTTGGTGCGCGAGCGGTCCAGCCACTCGCGGAACGCGGCCGGAGTGTAGTTGGACGGGACCTGATCCACCCGGCGTCCCATCTTCGTCGCGACGAAGATGTCGTCGTGCGACCGCAGGAACCGTCCGATGACCTGCTCGCTGCGACCGTCGCCGTAGACGTCGGCGGTGTCGAGGAAGGTGACCCCGTCGCCGACTGCCGCTTCGAGGACCGCCAGGGCGTCCGACTCGCTGACCTCGCCCCAGTCGGCGCCGAGCTGCCAGGTGCCGAGACCGATGACCGACGCCGTGCGCCCGATCCTTCCGAAGGTGTGGCTCTCCATGGCTGCAAACGTAGCGCTCACCGCCGATTTGGCGGCACCCCGCGGCGTACGCATAATTGTCGTCTGAAACCAGAGACCGCCGGTTGTCAGGTGTGCATGCACCCGATCGAAGGTTCCGCAGGATGCGGACGGCCAGCGTAGGTGAAGAGCAAGACGAGATCGTACGTCACGCCCTGAGCCTGCGCTCGGGGCGTTTGTCATTCACGGGCCCTCGCCGGTGGGATCGATTCCCGGAAGAAGGAGACCCATGGCGCGGGCTGACAAGCAGGCTGCCGTTGCCGAGATCGCTGACGAGTTCAGCGCCTCGAGCGGCGTCGTGCTGACCGAGTACCGTGGTCTCACCGTTGGCGAGCTGAAGACTCTTCGTCGCTCGCTCGGTGAGAGCGCTAACTACGCCGTGGTCAAGAACACGCTGGCCAAGATCGCTGCCTCCCAGAGCGGCATCGAAGGCTTCGATGACCTGCTGACCGGCCCGACCGCGATCGCCTTCATCAAGGGTGACGTCGTCGAGGCGGCCAAGGGTCTGCGTGACTTTGCCAAGGCCAACCCCAACCTTGTCATCAAGGGCGGGTACCTCGACGGCAAGGCCATCGACGCTGCTGAGGTCGGCAAGCTTGCCGACCTCGAGTCGCGCGAGGTCCTGCTCGCCAAGCTTGCGGGCGCGTTCACCGCGACGATGTCCCAGGCTCTGTACGCCTTCAACGCTCTGCCCTCGAAGACCGCGCAGCTCGCTGCCGCTCTCGAGGCCAAGGCCGCGGAGGACCCCTCGATCCTCGCAGGTGGTGCCGCTGAGCCGGCTGCCGCCGAGGAGGCTCCGGCCGAGGCGTGATCGCCCCGGTCGTAACTAACCACCACCTGTAACCCGGCTCTGCCGCGTACTCAAAGAAATACGCACAGGGCCACCACGAAAGGAAATGCCATCATGGCGAAGCTCTCCACCGACGAGCTGCTCGACGCTTTCAAGGAGCTCACCCTCATCGAGCTCTCCGAGTTCGTCAAGGCCTTCGAGGACACCTTCGGTGTCACCGCTGCCGCTCCGGTCGCCGTTGCCGCTGCCGGCGCCCCGGGCGCCCCGGCCGCCGCCGCTGCCGAGGAGAAGGACGAGTTCGACGTCATCCTCGAGTCCGCCGGCGACAAGAAGATCAACGTCATCAAGGAGGTGCGCGCCCTGACCTCCCTCGGTCTGAAGGAGGCCAAGGAGCTCGTCGAGGGTGCCCCCAAGGCCGTCCTCGAGGCCGCCAACAAGGAGACCGCTGACAAGGCGAAGGAGGCCCTCGAGGCCGCCGGCGCCACGGTCACCGTCAAGTGATCTGAGGGCTTCGGCCCTTGAGCCCGGGTTCGGCGGTTTCCGCCGGGCCCGGGCTTTCTACATCGCGGAAACAGTTCCGCCACAGATCGGTCAAGCTGCAGCGCAGCGCTCCGATCGTTCCAACCGCGGGAGGCTACTCGGGAGTAGCCTCCCGCGGTTTGTTTCGTTATCTTGAACACACGCCGAGCGCGGCGGTCGCGATCCGACCGTCGACGTGTTCGCAGGGGGAGCTCGTCTCGGGTGGTGATCATCATCGCCGGTCGCAGACCAATATGGTTTACAAAAGTGTGACGCGTGTCGCAGGAAGTGCGTAACCCCCGTCACAGTCTGCCGTTAGTCGGGCAGTGGGGACTTGAGGGAGACCTCCGCGAACAGGAAGGGAGCCGGCCCGGATGGGTGTAGACGTAAAGATCGAAGGGCTGACCAAGAGCTTTGGTAAGCAGCTCATCTGGAAGGACGTCACGCTGACGCTGCCCGCGGGCGAGATCAGCGTGATGCTCGGGCCGTCCGGCACCGGTAAGTCGGTGCTCCTCAAGACCCTGATCGGTCTGATCAAGCCCGATCAGGGATCCGTGGTCATCGAAGGCGTCGACATCGCCAGCTGCTCGGAGAGGGACCTCTACGAGGTCCGCAAGCTCTTCGGCGTGCTGTTCCAGGACGGCGCCATGTTCGGCTCGATGGACCTGTTCGACAACGTCGCGTTCCCGCTTCGTGAGCACACGAAGAAGAGCGAGTCCGAGATCCGCAACATCGTCATGGAGAAGATGGACCTGGTCGGTCTCATCGGCGCCGAGAACAAGCTCCCCGGTGAGATCTCCGGCGGTATGCGCAAGCGTGCCGGCCTGGCGCGTGCTCTCGTCCTCGACCCGGAGATCCTGCTCATCGACGAGCCCGACTCCGGTCTGGACCCGGTGCGTACGGCGTTCATCAACCAGCTCTTCATCGATCTCAACGCGCAGATCGACGCGACGTTCCTGATCGTGACCCACGACATCAACTCGACGCGTACGGTGCCGGACAACATCGGCCTGCTCTACCACAAGCACCTGGCCATGTACGGGCCCCGCGAGATGCTGCTCAGCTCCGAGGAGCCCGTCGTGCGGCAGTTCCTCAACGCCCAGACGATCGGTCCGATCGGCATGTCGGAGGAGAAGGACGCCGACGAGCTGGCCGCCGAGAAGGACATGGGCCTGCCGCCGCTTCCTCCGATCCCGATGCAGCTCGAGCCGTCCAACGGCATTCCCCGCAAGTACCAGCGTCCTCCGGGTGCCTGGTGCCGCGAGAACGGTGTCACCCCGCCGCCCGGGTCGTTCCGCCCGGACGCGGCCATGGCCCCCGGCGGCGTGAAAGCTAACCCCACAGAGGCTCCTCACTGATGTCTTCTCTCACCACCGCCAGAGTCCTGAAACCGATCGGGACCGCTGGCACGCTCTTCGCGTTCGGGCTGGACGTGGGGCGCGCCGTGTTCCGGCGCCCCTTCCAGTTCCGCGAGTTCATCCAACAGGCGTGGTTCATCGCGTCGGTGACGATCGTCCCGACCGCGTTGGTCGCGATCCCCTTCGGGGCCGTCATCGCCCTGCAGGTCGGTGGACTCGTGGCACAGTTCGGTGCGCAGTCGTTCGTCGGTTCGGCCGCGGTCCTCGCGGTCGTGCAGCAGGCTGCCCCGATCGCGACCGCACTGTTGGTCGCGGGGGCCGGCGGGTCGGCGATCGCGGCGGATCTCGGCGCGCGAAAGATCCGTGAAGAGCTCGACGCGATGATGGTTCTGGGCATCGACCCGATCCAGCGTCTGGTGGTTCCGCGTGTGCTCGCCGCGATGCTGGTCGCGGTCTTCCTCAACGGTCTGGTCTCGATCGTCGGCGTCATGGGCGGCTACTTCTTCAACGTCGTCATCCAGGGAGGCACCCCGGGCGCCTACCTGGCCAGCTTCACCGCGTTGGCGCAGATGGCGGACCTGTGGCAGGGCCTGGCCAAGGCCCTCGTGTTCGGTCTGATCGCGGCGATCGTGGCCTCCTACAAGGGCATGAACGCGGGCGGAGGACCGAAGGGTGTCGGTGACGCCGTGAACGAGTCGGTCGTGATCACGTTCCTGCTGCTGTTCATCGTGAACTTCGTGATGAGCGCGATCTTCCTGCAGATCATCCCGAGCAAGGCCGGTTAGGAGGGCGAGACGAATGGCGAACATCAAGTCGGTCTACGAAAAGCCTGCCAAGAGCCTCGACCACCTCGGTGACGAGCTCGGCTTCTACGTGAGCGCGGTCGCGTGGTTCCCGCGCACGCTGAGGCGCTACAAGAAGGAGATCCTCCGGATCCTCGCCGAGGTCACCCTCGGCTCCGGTGCGCTGGCCGTCATCGGCGGCACCGTCGGCGTGATCCTGGCGATGACCTTCTTCACCGGGGCCCAGGTGGGCCTCTCGGGCTACACCGCCCTCGACCAGCTCGGCACCAGCGCGTTCTCGGGCTTCGTGTCGGCCTACTTCAACACGCGTGAGATCGCGCCGCTGGTCGCCGGCATCGCGCTCGCCGCGACCGTCGGGTGTGGCTTCACCGCGCAGCTCGGTGCGATGCGGATCTCCGAGGAGGTCGACGCACTCGAGGTCATGGCGGTGCCGTCGCTGCCGTTCCTGGTCACGACCCGGATGATCGGCGGTCTGATCGCGATCGTGCCGCTCTACGTGGTCGGTCTGCTCTCCTCCTACGTCGCCACCCGGTTCACCGTGGTCCTCTTCTACGGCCAGAGCGCCGGCACCTACGACCACTACTTCAACACCTTCCTGCCACCCGTCGACGTGCTGTGGTCCTTCGGCAAGGTGCTGATCTTCGCGGTCGTGGTGATTCTGATCCACTGCTACCACGGCTACCACGCCTCCGGCGGCCCTGCCGGCGTCGGTGTCGCGGTCGGCAAGGCGGTGCGTACGAGCATCGTGGCCGTCAACGTGCTCGACCTGATGCTCTCGATGGCGATCTGGGGCAGCACGACGACAGTGAGGTTGGCGGGATGACTCAGACACTTCCACGCCAGGAGATCCAGCACACCGTGCCCGCTCCGCACAAGCGGAGCGCGATCGCGCTCGCCTGGGGCAGGCAGAAGGGGAAGATCCTCGGGATCGTCTTCCTGGCGCTGCTGGTCGCCGCGCTCGGGCTGACGTGGGCCCAGTTCACCAACAAGTTCGCGGACTACGAGCAGATCACTCTCAAGGCGGACCGCGTAGGTCTGCAGCTCCCGGCGCGCGCCGATGTCAAGGTCCGTGGCCTGATCGTCGGTGAGGTCCTGGAGATGAAGGCGACCGACGAGGGTGCCGAGCTGACCCTGGGACTGTTCCCGGAGGAGGCCGGCAAGGTCCACCCCGACGTGACCGGTGCCATCCTCCCCAAGACGCTGTTCGGGCAGAAGTACGTCTCGCTGATCCCGCCCGACACCGACTTCACCGAACCGATCCAGCCGGGCGCCGTGATCGAGAAGACGAAGATGGCCACCGAGGTCCAAGAGGTGCTGCGTGACCTCTACCCGCTGCTGCGCACGATCCAGCCGGCCGACCTCAACATGACGCTCAACGCGATGGCCACCGCCCTCGAGGGGCGCGGTGAGAAGCTCGGCGAGTCCCTCGACACGCTCGACTCCTACCTGAAGCGGCTCAACCCCGAGATCCCGGCGCTGATCGAGGACCTCGAGCTCGCCACGCAGGTCTCCGGCACCTACCAGGCCGTGCTGCCGGAGCTGGGGCAGATCCTCCGCAACACCATCATCACCGCCACGACCCTCGAGGACCGTGAGGCGCAGCTCAACAAGATGCTGACCGACGTCACCGCGTTCTCCGACACGACCGACGATTTCCTCGAAGACAACGCCGACACGCTGATCCAGGTCGGTGAGGTCAACAAGCCGGTGACCGCGGCGCTGGCCCGCTATGCGCCGATCTTCCCCTGCCTGGTCGGTGCCATGGACACGTTGACCGATGAGTACAACGAGGTGTTCCGCAACTACACGGTCCACATCACGCTGGAGACCATCCCGCACCAGAGTGCTCCCTACTCCACCAAGGACAAGCCGCGCTACGGTGCGGACACCGGAGCTCAGTGCGGCAACCTGCCGAGTCCGCCGTGGACCCAGAAGAACCCCTTCACCGACGTCCCGAACTACGACGACGGCATCGACGAGCCCAACGGAAAGGGCACCATGCGTGCAGCCGCCGGGGCGACCGGTTACTCCGCCCTGTCCTACGTCGGTACGGCCGCAGAAGCCGACGTGATCAACGAGCTCTTCGCGCCGGGCATGGGCATGAGTGCCGACGAGGTCCCCGACCTGGGCGCGCTGCTGCTCGGGCCGGCCGCGCGCGGAGCGGAGGTGTCCTACCGATGAGTGCCCTGAACCTCTTCGACGCGAAGACGCTCCAGGCGTTCTGGAAGCTGGTCGTCTTCGTGGTCGTCACGACGGTGGCCACCGGCCTGCTGGCGATCACCATCGGCAACGTGACCTTCGGTCGGACCGATGAGTACAAGGCCGTCTTCACCGACGTCACCGGCGTGAACAAGGGCGACGACGTACGTATCTCCGGGGTCAAGGTCGGCTCGGTCAAGGGCGTCGAGATCTCCGAGGACGCCCGCAGCGCGGTGGTCACCTTCACCGTCGACAGCGCCCAGCAGCTCGCGACCACGACCGAGGCGACGATCAAGTACCGCAACCTGATCGGCCAGCGCTACCTCGCGCTGACCAACCAGCTGGTGGGAGACGCGTCGGCGATGCAGGAGGGACAGACGATCCCCGTCGGGCAGACCCACCCGGCGCTCGACCTGACGGTGCTCTTCAACGGCTTCAAGCCACTGTTCCAGGCGCTGTCTCCCAACGACGTCAACACGCTGTCCTACGAGATCGTCCAGGTCTTCCAGGGTGAGGGCGGCACGCTGGAGAGCCTGCTCTCCCACACCGCGTCGCTGACCTCGACGCTGGCCGAGAAGGACGAGATCATCAACGCCTTGATCGACAACCTCACCGAGGTGCTCGAGCACGTGGGTGACCGCGAGAAGGAGCTCTCCAGCCTGATCGTGACCTTCCGTGACTTCGTCGGTGGCCTCAACAAGGACCGCGAGGCCATCCTCGGCTCGCTCGACGAGATCTCGGCTCTCTCCGTCGAGACGGCGGATCTCGTGCACGAGGCCAAGGACCCGCTCCTCGCCGACCTGCGCGAGTCGAAGCGCTACACCGACGAGCTCGTCAAGGACAAGAAGAAGCTCGACGATGCACTGCAGATCCAGCCGATCAAGCTCGACAAGATCGGTGCGACCGCGAGCTATGGCGGTTGGTTCAACTTCTACCTGTGCGGTTTCCGCGGCACGATTCGAGACGCTGACGGCAAAGATCTCGACATCCCGCTGTTCGCGCCTGGCCAAGCGAGGTGCAACCTCGGATGATTCCCTTCCGCGAACGCAACCCTGTCAAGATCGGCGCGGTCTCGATCGCTGTCCTCGTCATGCTGTTGGCGATGGCGTTCAAGGCCGACAGCCTGCCGCTGATCGGTGGCGGCACCACCTACTACGCGAACTTCTCGGAGGCCGGTGGCCTGAAGGCAGGCGACGAGGTCCGGGTGGCTGGTGTCCGAGTCGGCAAGGTCGACTCGATCGAGCTCGACGGCAACCAGGTCAAGGTCAGCTTCAAGATCCGCGAAAAGGTCAACTTCGGTGAGAACTCCGGAGCCGGCGTACGCGTGAAGACGCTGCTCGGCGACATGTTCCTCGAGCTGCAGCCCGCCGGTGAGGGTCAGATGAAGGCGGGAGCCACCATCCCGGTGGACCGCACCGAGTCTCCCTACGACGTGGTCCAGGCCTTCGAGGGCCTGGCCGACACCTCCGCCAACATCGACAAGGACCAGCTCGCCGCGGCGCTCACCACGCTCGCCGACCTGACCCGGTCGACGCCGGAGGAGTTCCAGGCCGCCCTCACCGGGGTCTCGGACCTGTCACGCAACCTGGCTGCCAAGGACGAGCGCATCGAGTCGCTGCTGACCCAGCTCGACCGGGTGACCAAGGTGCTCGATGAGCGCGACGGCGACCTGATCACTCTGATGAACCAGTCCAACCAGCTGTTCGCTGCGCTGGTCGAGCGTCGCGAGGCGGTTCACAACCTGCTCGTCTCGACCCAGCAGCTCTCGAAGGAGCTCTCCCAGCTGGTCGACGACAGCCGGGCCGACCTCAAGCCTGCCCTGGAGAGCCTCGACGTGATCCTCGACGTGTTCACGAAGAACGAGGAGAACCTGGAGAAGTCCCTGGAGCTGATGGCGCCGTTCTACCGGATCTTCAACAACACCCTCGGTAACGGTCCCTGGTGGGACACCTACGTCCAGAACATGCCTCCTGTTCCGGCTGTCACGGGAGGGACCCCATGAGCGAGCGTCAGCGAGTGAACCAAAGGGACAACATGGCGCCACGTACGTATTCCGGCGCCTGCGCTACGGAGGTGGCGGCATGAACAAGCTCATCGTCCCGATCATCATCGGCGCGCTCGTCCTCGGCATCGGTGCCTGGGCCCTGGTCCGTGACACCGGCGAGAAGACGCTCGTCGCGCACTTCCCGCGCACGGTGTCGCTCTACGAGGGCAGCGATCTGCGCGTTCTCGGTGTGCCCGTCGGCAAGGTCACCGAGGTGGAGCCGAACGGCTCCGACGTCAAGGTCACGTTGACCTACAAGAACGACGTCGACCTGCCGGCGGATGCGAAGGCCGTGGTCATCTCGCCGTCGATCGTCGGCGACCGCTACGTCCAGGTCACGCCCGCCTATGACGGCGGCAAGAGGCTCGAGGACGGCGCCGTGCTGGGCACCGACAAGACCTCGGTGCCGGTCGAGCTCGACCAGATCTACTCCAGCATCGACGACCTCGTGGTTGCCATCGGTCCCGAGGGCGCCAACAAGAACGGCGCTCTCACCGATCTGCTGCAGCAGACGGCGAAGAACCTCGGTGGCCAGGGCGAGAAGATGAACTCGACCATCGGTGACCTCGGCAAGCTGACCAGGACGCTCGACAGGCGCGACGAGCAGTTCTTCAACTCGGCCGAGCAGCTCGAAGGGTTCATCGGCACGCTCGCCGAGAACGATCAGACCGTACGTGACTTCGCCCAGGCGCTCGCCGAGGTCTCCTCGATGCTCGAGGGGGAGCGTGAGGAACTCGCCGCCTCGATGAAGAACCTCTCGGTCGCGCTCACCAAGGTGACCCAGTTCGTCCGCGAGAACAAGGCGATCCTGCGCGAGGACATCCAGGGCCTCAACCGGGTGGCCAAGGTGATCGTGCGTCAGCGCAAGGCGCTCGACGAGAGCCTGCGGACCGCGCCGCTGGCGCTCAACAACCTGGGTGCCGCCTACAACCCCGAGACCGGCACCCTCGACACCAACGCCAACGTGTCGATGGTGGTCGACGAGATCGTCCAGAACCCGGCAGCGTTCCTGTGCTCCATCGTGGACCAGGCCACCGACGGGAGCGGCGCCGAGATCTGCTCGCAGATCCGGCAGATGCCGGGGCTGAACCGCTCGGCTGCGATCGGTCCCGGCACCGGATCCTCCGTCGGCGTGCCGTACGACATGTCGCTGGGCGGGCTCGTGGAGGTGAGGGAGTAATGCCGAAGCGGATTCCGAGGCAAACGATGACGACCATGAAACGCGCCGTCCAAGCTCTTGTCGGCGTGGTCACCGGTGCTCTGTTGCTGACCGGGTGCGGAACGTTCTCCGTCTACGATCTGCCGCTCCCCGGCGGTGTCGACCCCGGCGACGACGCGATGTCGGTAACGGTGCAGTTCCAAGATGTCCTCGACCTGGTGCCCCAGTCGACGGTCAAGCTCGAGGACATCGACGTCGGCAAGATCAATGAGATCCGCCTCGACGACGGCGTCGCGACCGTGGAGATGCAGCTGAAGAAGGACGTCAACCTGCCGACCAACGTGCGGGCCTCGATCCAGCAGACCTCCCTGCTCGGCGAGAAGTTCGTCTCCTTGGAGCGCCCGGCAGAACCCGCCGCGACGAAGCTTGCCGACGGCGCCACGATTCCGCTGTCCCAGACCGGTCGCAACCCGGAGATCGAAGAGGTCTTCGGTGCGCTCAGCCTGCTGCTCAACGGTGGCGGTGTCGCTCAGCTGAAGACCATCTCGACCGAGCTCAACAAGGCGCTGGCCGGTCGCGAGGACTCCGCCCGCTCCGTGCTCCGTCAGGTGGAGAAGCTGGCGAGGGAGCTCGACAACAACAAGGAGAAGATCGTGGCGGCCATCGAGGCGCTCGATGCGCTGGCGAAGGCCACCAACGAGCAGATGGGGTCCATCGACGCAGCTCTCGACGAGTTGCCATCGGCGTTGAAGAGCATCGACTCGCAGCGCGCCGACCTGGTCAAGATGCTCCAAGCGCTCGAGGACCTCAGCGACACCGGCGTACGTGTCATCGCGGCCTCCAAGGAGAACACGATCGGCATCGTGAAGGACCTTCGCCCGATCCTGAGCAACTTGGCTGATGCGGGTGACAAGTTCGTCCGAGCGTTCAACACGATCCTCACCTACCCGTTCGTCGACGAAGCCGTCGGTGGGTCGCCGCAGGCTGCCCGCAACCTGCACATGGGTGACTTCGTCAATCTCGACGTCACGCTCGATCTCAACCTCGACACCCTGCTCGACAACGCCCCCGATGTCCCCGCCACCGTGTGCTGGGCGAAGGATGAGGTCGTCAGGCACCTCCAGGGTCAGGAAGGTCAGGAGCTGCTCGACGCGCTGAACGGAGCGTTGGACAAGGTCTGCGACGGTCCCTTCGCGAAGTCCCTGTCCGCATGCCAGGAGGTGCTGACCGGGGCGCTCTCGGGAAGCGGCACCACCAGCGAGGTGCGGAGCGCCTGCAACGCACTGCCGTCCGGGTTGGTCAGCACGCTGACCGGCCTCCTCGGGCTCGACCTCGATCTGACCCCGAGCACGAGCGGCGGATCGTCCGGAGGTGACGGTTCGGGCTGTGTCCTGCTCCTCTTCTGTCGAGCCGGCGCGTCCCCCGGCACGCATGCGGTGACGTACGAGGAGCTGAGCAAGGAGCTCGACCCGGGGCTGACCTCGCTGATGATCCCCGCACTGAGCACCTCGGGCAACACTCACCAGGAGGGCGTCTCATGATCACCCGCCGTACGAAGGTCCAGCTCATGGTCTTCCTGCTGATCACCCTCGTCGGAGTCAGCTTCGTCGGCGCGCGCTACGCGCGCCTGGGGTCCCTGTTCATCAAGGACCACTACGCCGTGGTGGCCCACTTCTCGCAGTCCGGTGGCATCTACGAGGACGCCGAGGTCGATTACCGCGGCGTCAAGATCGGCCAGGTCGGCGATCTGGTGCTCAACCGCGATGGTGTCGACGTCACGCTGAAGATCGACAACGAGTGGAAGGACAAGATCCCGGCCGACACCCTCGCCGTGGTCGGCAACCGATCGGCCGTCGGCGAGCAGTACGTCGAGCTGCAGCCGCAGTCCAAGGGCGCGCCCTACCTCGAGGAGGGCTCCGAGATCGCCCGGGCCGCTACAGCCACGCCGCTGCCTACCGAGAAGCTCCTCGAGGACATCACGGTCACGGTGAACTCGGTCGACCGACAAGCGCTCACGACGACCGTCGACGAGCTCGGCAAGGGTTTCGCGGGCACTGGTCGGGACCTGCAGACCATCATCGACACCGGCACCGCGTTCGTGGAGACGGCAGACCAGAACTTCGAGCTGACGACTCGGCTGATCAGGGACAGCAACACGGTTCTGCAGGGGCAGCTCGACAGTTCCTCGGCGATCCGGTCGTTCGCGACCGACCTGGAGCTGTTCACAGGTACTCTCGCCGCGTCCAACAAGGACCTGATCAAGCTGATCGAGAGCGGCTCGGCGGGTGCCACCGAGCTGCGCCTGTTCCTGGAGCAGAACAAGGTCGAGATCAGCGAGCTCCTCAACGAAGTGCTGGTCACGGGCAAGGTCGTGCGGAAGAACCTGCCTGGTGTCAAGCATCTGCTCTCGATCTTCCCGACCGTGGTCGAAGGCAGCTTTGCCGTCGTCGACGTCGGCCACCCGGGCCTGTCGCAGGCGCACTTCGGACTGGCCATCACCACCCAGCCACCGTGCAAGCAAGGCTATGAGGGCACCAAGAAGCGCAGCCCGCTCGACCTGCAGAGCCGTCCGTACGACACCAGCGTCCGCTGCACCGAGCCTCCGACGAAGTCCAACGCACGCGGCTCCAGCCAGGTGCCGCGGGCTGCGGTCGGCGCACCGTCCTCGGTAGCCACCTTCGACCCGGACACCGGCGAGCTCACCTGGGGTGAGCCCCAGAACACCTCGGTGTCCACCGCGGCCCCGGCCTCCTACGGGGACGACGCCTGGAAGTGGCTCTACCTCCAGCCGATGAGGGCCGAGTAGCCGCGACGCCACCCCGCCCCAGCGGGAGCCGACAGGGTTCGGGCGGCGGCCGCGGTGTCAGCGGTCGCCGAGGCGACGTACGGTGATGACGCTTGGAATGGCTCTCCGTCGAGCCGATGACGACACGAGGAAAGTGATCCTTTGAGCACCACGACCGATCCCGGCCCCGACGCGAAGTCGAGCGCCGCGACCGACGAGCGGGGGAGTCTGCTCCGGTGGGGCATCCTGGCCCTGCTGATCGCCGTCATCGTCGCTGCCGTCGGCTATGTCGGCTGGCAGTTGACCCGCGGCGCCGATGACTCGGTGGTGAGCCAGCGCGAGCAGGTGATGGCGGCCGCCGACAAGTTCGTCGGGCGGGTCAACACCTACAGTCCCGAAGACATCGGCAGCGACAAGAAGACGATGCCGGACTACCGCAAGGAGGTCGGCGCGCTGCTGACCCCGAAGTTCGAGAAGAGCTTCCTGGGCAACGTGGCTTTCGCCGAGGCCACCGTCGTCCAGCAGGGCGTCGGTCGCACCAGCGACGTCCACAGCACGGCGGTCGCCGGTCTCGACGAGGACAGCGCGACCGTGCTGGTCGTCGCCGAGCTCGCGATCAGCTACCCGAAGTCCGAGGGCTCCGAGGAGCGCCTCGAGGCGGCCCGCCAGCTCGCGCGGACGGAGGTGGAGCTCGTGAAGCAGAACGGGAAGTGGCTGGTCGACGACTGGTACCCCGCCGAGGAGGCTCCTGCTTCGGAAAGCAGCGAAGGGGTGACACCATGAGTTCCACGATGACTTCTCCGACCTGGTACGACCTGCTCGACGTCGAGCCCGATGCCGCCACCGACGACATCCGGGCGGCGTGGAAGTCGGCGATCGCCGACCTGGACCCGACCGACCGTCGCTTCCGCACCCTCAACGAGGCCGCCGCCGTGCTGCTGGACGCTGACAAGCGGGCTGCGTACGACGCCGAGCTCGCCGCGCTCGAGGAGGCCGCAGCCGAGCAGGAGGGCGACGAGGACGACGACCACGAGGCCGTCGAGGAGACCGCTGCCGTCGTCGGCACGGAGGCCGAGGGCGCGCCGGACGCTCCGGAGGACGACGTTGAGGCCGTCGAGGAGGCCGAGGAGTCCGGCGGTCGTACGCTCCCGATGCTCCCGACATGGGGCCTGATCGCCGCCGGTGCCCTCGCGCTGGCCGCGGTCGTCGCTGCCGGTGTGGTCTTCTTCGGGCAGGAGAAGGTTGAGACCGTCTCCAACAACAACGTCACGACCAGCACGGTCGAGGGCGCGGTGGGCAAGCAGATCACCCGCAACCACAAGCTCCTCGTCGAGGAGCAGGGCGCGGATGCCCTCGAGGCGGCCAAGAAGGCCGTGGTTCCGCTGCTGTCCTACGACTACAGCAAGATGGACGAGTCGAAGAGCAAGGCTCACGACGTGATGACGAAGGACTACCGCGAGGACTACGACCGCCTCTTCGCGGTGCTCGTCGACAACGTCCCCGAGACGAAGACCGTGGTGAAGACGCTCGCCCCGGTCGACGCCGGCGTCATCCGGGTCTCCGAGGACACCGTGCAGATCCTGGTGCTGGTCGACCGTCAGGTGACCAACGCCCAGCGGAGCACTCCGATCGGCTACCAGGAGTACGCGATGCTCACCATGGCCAAGGTCGGTGACGACTGGCTCGTGGACAAGGTCGAGACGAAGCCCAGCCAGGACTAGGCCCACAGGGTCGATTTCTACCTGTCAAGTGATCGGATCAACCTTCCCGGAGGACGGACCGATTGGCGCGGATGCTTGACCCGGAGTGCCGAAGAGGCGCATGATCATCCGCGATGCTCGACAAGGCAACGAACCACAACGCCGACCCTCGGGCGCCGAAGGTGTGAATGAAGGAACGCCGGACTTCGAAATCGGGCCCGGTGTTGTGAAGTGCGCTTTTGTGCCGTACTATGGCGCTTTGCGCATGCCTTCATATGCCCCTCAGCCTGCCCGGTGGCTGTTCGGTGGTCGGCAGCGCGAATCCACCTGCGAACCTTGTCGAAGGATTCCTCTTGGCCGCGCGCACCTCGTCGGGTGACTCCACCCCTCGCCGCATCTCTTTCGCAAAGATCTCAGAGCCTCTCGAGCTCCCTCAGCTCCTCGCCCTCCAGACCGAAAGCTTTGACTGGCTGATCGGCAACGAGCGCTGGCAGGAGCAGGTTGCCGCCCGCGAAGCCGCGGGTGAGGACGTGTCTCACAAGTCCGGTCTACAGGAGATCTTCGAAGAGATCTCCCCGATCGAGGACTTCTCGGAGACGATGTCCCTCTCCTTCGAGAGCCCTGTCTTCTACGACCCCAAGTACACCGTCGAGGAGTGCAAGGAGAAGGACTTCACCTACTCCGCGCCGCTCTACGTCTCGGCGGAGTTCACCAACAACGACACTGGTGAGATCAAGGGCCAGACGGTCTTCATGGGTGACTTCCCGCTCATGACCGACCAGGGCACCTTCGTCATCAACGGCACCGAGCGTGTGGTCGTCTCCCAGCTCGTCCGGTCCCCGGGCGTCTACTTCGAGCGCACCGCCGACAAGACGTCCGACAAGGACATCTACACCGCCAAGCTGATCCCGAGCCGCGGTGCCTGGCTCGAGTTCGAGATCGACAAGCGCGACCTGGTCGGCGTTCGACTCGACCGCAAGCGCAAGCAGAACGTCACCGTTCTGCTCAAGGCCCTCGGCTGGACCAACGAGCAGATCCGCGAGGAGTTCGGCGAGTACGAGTCGATGATGCTGACCCTGGAGAAGGACAGCACCACCGCCCAGGACGACGCGCTGCTCGACATCTACCGCAAGCTGCGCCCGGGCGAGCCGCCGACGCGTGAGGCCGCGCAGACGCTGCTGAACAACTACTACTTCAACCCGAAGCGCTACGACACCGCCAAGGTCGGCCGCTACAAGGTCAACAAGAAGCTCGGTCTGACCGAGGCCTTCGACCAGCAGACCCTGACCGTCGACGACATCGTCGCGACGATCAAGTACGTGGTGGCGCTGCACGACGGGCGTACGCAGCTCGAGACCCCGCAGGGCACGATCGACATCGCCGCCGACGACATCGACCACTTCGGCAACCGCCGGATGCGGACGGTCGGCGAGCTGATCCAGAACCAGCTGCGTACGGGCCTGGCTCGTATGGAGCGCGTCGTGCGCGAGCGGATGACGACCCAGGACGTCGAGGCGATCACCCCGCAGTCGCTGATCAACATCCGTCCCGTGGTCGCTGCGCTGAAGGAGTTCTTCGGCACCTCGCAGCTGTCGCAGTTCATGGACCAGAACAACCCGCTCGCGGGCCTGACGCACAAGCGTCGTCTGTCGGCCCTCGGCCCGGGTGGTCTCTCCCGTGACCGCGCCGGCATGGAGGTCCGAGACGTCCACCCGTCGCACTACGGCCGGATGTGCCCGATCGAGACCCCTGAAGGTCCCAACATCGGTCTGATCGGCTCGCTGGCCTCCTTCGGCCGGATCAACCCGTTCGGTTTCGTCGAGACGCCCTACCGCAAGGTCGAGAACGGCGTCGTCACCGACAAGATCGACTACCTGACCGCCGACGACGAGGACAGGTACGTCATCGCGCAGGCCAACGCGGCCGTCGACGAGAACATGCGGTTCGCCACCGAGCGCGTCCTGGTCCGCCAGCGCGACGGTGAGGTCTCCGAGCTCCTGGCCGACGAGGTCGACTACATCGACGTCTCGCCGCGCCAGATGGTGTCGGTCGCGACCGCGCTGATCCCGTTCCTCGAGCACGACGACGCCAACCGTGCGCTCATGGGCGCCAACATGCAGCGTCAGGCCGTTCCGCTGGTCCGCAGCGACTCGCCGCTGGTCGGCACCGGCATCGAGTACCGGGCCGCGGTCGACGCCGGTGACGTGCTCGTCGCGAAGAAGGCCGGTGTCGTCAAGGAGGTCTCCGCCGACGTCATCGAGACCCTCAACGACGACGGCACCTACACCACCTACAAGCTCGCGAAGTTCGAGCGCTCCAACCAGGGCAACTGCGTCAACCAGCAGCCACTGGTCGACGAGGGCGCCCGGGTCGAGGTCGGCTCCCCGCTGGCCGACGGTCCGGCGACCCAGGGTGCCGAGATGGCGCTGGGTGCCAACCTGCTGGTCGCCTTCCAGTCGTGGCAGGGCCACAACTACGAGGACGCGATCATCCTCTCCCAGCGTCTGGTGCAGCAGGACTACCTCACCTCGATCCACATCGAGGAGCACGAGGTCGACGCCCGCGACACCAAGCTGGGTCCGGAGGAGATCACCCGGGACATCCCGAACGTCTCCGAGGAGATGCTGGCCGACCTCGACGAGCGCGGCATCATCCGCATCGGCGCCGAGGTCACCACCGGCGACATCCTGGTCGGCAAGGTCACCCCGAAGGGCGAGACCGAGCTCACCCCGGAGGAGCGTCTGCTCCGCGCGATCTTCGGTGAGAAGGCGCGCGAGGTCCGCGACACCTCGATGAAGGTTCCGCACGGCGAGGAGGGCACCGTCATCGGTGTCCGGGTCTTCGACCGTGAGGAGGGCGACGAGCTGCCCCCGGGCGTGAACCAGCTGGTTCGGGTCTACGTGGCGCAGAAGCGCAAGATCTCCGTGGGTGACAAGCTCGCCGGCCGTCACGGCAACAAGGGTGTCATCGCGAAGATCCTGCCGGTCGAGGACATGCCGTTCATGGAGGACGGCACCCCGGTCGACGTCCTGCTCAACCCGCTCGGTGTTCCGCGTCGTATGAACATCGGACAGGTCCTGGAGCTCCACCTCGGCTGGCTCGCCAAGCAGGGTTGGGACCTCAACCTCTCCGACGACCCCGAGGACAGCGCCTGGAAGCAGCGCCTGATCAAGATCCACGCCGACAAGGCCGAGCCGGGCACCAAGGTGGCCACGCCGGTCTTCGACGGTGCGCGTGAGGACGAGATCACCGGTCTGCTCAGCGCGACCCTCCCGAACCGGGACGGTCGGCGTGTGGTCGGCACCGACGGCAAGGCCCGCCTCTTCGACGGCCGCTCCGGCGAGCCGTTCCCGGAGCCGGTGGCCGTGGGCTACATGTACATCCTGAAGCTGCACCACCTGGTCGACGACAAGATCCACGCGCGTTCGACCGGTCCGTACTCGATGATCACCCAGCAGCCGCTCGGCGGTAAGGCCCAGTTCGGTGGCCAGCGCTTCGGTGAGATGGAGGTCTGGGCGATGGAGGCGTACGGCGCCGCCTACGCCCTGCAGGAGCTCCTGACCATCAAGTCGGACGACGTGCCTGGCCGCGTGAAGGTGTACGAGGCGATCGTCAAGGGCGAGAACATCCCCGACTCGGGTATCCCGGAGTCGTTCAAGGTTCTCGTCAAGGAGATGCAGTCGCTGTGCCTGAACGTCGAGGTTCTGAGCCAGGACGGTTCGGCGATCGAGCTCCGTGACGCGGAGGAGGACGTCTTCCGCGCCGCCGAGGAGCTCGGCATCGACCTGTCCCGCCGCGAGCCCTCTTCCGTAGAGGAAGTCTGACGAGCGGGAGGTGCGCCTGCGGGCGCACCTCCCTCCCTCAGTCCCCTTTAACTTTCCAAGAACTAACGAAGGAACTGGAAGCCACCGTGCTCGACGTCAACTTCTTCGATCAGCTCAAGATCGGCCTGGCCACCGCGGACGAGATCCGCGCGTGGAGCCACGGCGAGGTCAAGAAGCCTGAGACCATCAACTACCGCACGCTCAAGCCCGAGCGTGACGGCCTCTTCTGCGAGAAGATCTTCGGTCCCACCCGGGACTGGGAGTGCTACTGCGGCAAGTACAAGCGCGTGCGCTTCAAGGGCATCATCTGTGAGCGCTGTGGCGTCGAGGTCACCCGCTCCAAGGTACGCCGCGAGCGCATGGGCCACATCGAGCTCGCCGCTCCGGTGACCCACATCTGGTACTTCAAGGGCGTTCCGTCGCGGCTGGGCTACCTGCTCGACCTCGCCCCGAAGGACCTGGAGAAGGTCATCTACTTCGCTGCGTACATGATCACCTCGGTCGACGAGGACGCGCGTCACCGCGACCTGTCCTCGCTCGAGGCCAAGGTCGACCAGCAGCGCAAGATGCTGACCGGCCGGCTCGACGTGGCGATCAACGACCGCGCCAAGAAGCTCGAGACCGACCTGGCCGCGCTCGAGGCCGAGGGCGCCAAGTCCGACGCCAAGCGCAAGGTCAAGGACGGCGCCGAGCGCGAGATGAAGCAGCTGCGCGACCGCACCGAGCGTGAGGTCAACCGTCTCGACGAGGTGTGGGACACCTTCAAGAACCTGAAGGTCCAGGACCTCATGGGCGACGAGCTGCTCTACCGCGAGATGAAGACCTGGTTCGGCAAGTACTTCGAGGGCCACATGGGCGCCACGGCGATCCAGAAGCGCCTCGAGAACTTCGACATCGACGCCGAGGTCGAGAACCTGCGCGAGACCATCGCCACCGGCAAGGGTCAGCGCAAGGTCCGTGCGCTCAAGCGCCTCAAGGTCGTCGACGCCTTCCGCAAGACCGGCAACCAGCCGACCGGCATGGTGCTCGACGCCGTCCCGGTCATCCCGCCGGACCTGCGCCCGATGGTGCAGCTCGACGGTGGCCGCTTCGCGACCTCCGACCTCAACGACCTCTACCGTCGTGTGATCAACCGCAACAACCGCCTCAAGCGTCTCCTCGACCTCGGTGCCCCCGAGATCATCGTGAACAACGAGAAGCGGATGCTGCAGGAGGCCGTCGACTCGCTGTTCGACAACGGCCGTCGTGGCCGTCCGGTCACCGGGCCGGGCAACCGTCCGCTGAAGTCGCTCTCCGACATGCTCAAGGGCAAGCAGGGTCGCTTCCGTCAGAACCTGCTCGGTAAGCGCGTCGACTACTCCGGTCGTTCGGTCATCGTGTCGGGTCCGCAGCTGAAGCTGCACCAGTGCGGTCTGCCGAAGCAGATGGCCCTGGAGCTGTTCAAGCCGTTCGTGATGAAGCGCCTGGTGGACCTGAGCCACGCTCAGAACATCAAGTCGGCCAAGCGGATGGTCGAGCGTGCCCGTCCGGTCGTGTGGGACGTCCTCGAAGAGGTCATCACCGAGCACCCGGTTCTGCTGAACCGTGCGCCGACCCTGCACCGCCTCGGCATCCAGGCCTTCGAGCCGCAGCTGATCGAGGGTAAGGCCATCCAGCTGCACCCGCTCGTCTGCACCGCGTTCAACGCGGACTTCGACGGTGACCAGATGGCTGTCCACCTGCCGCTGTCGGCGGAGGCGCAGGCCGAGGCTCGCATCCTGATGCTCTCGACCAACAACATCCTCAAGCCGTCCGACGGTCGTCCGGTCACCATGCCGACCCAGGACATGATCATCGGTCTCTACTTCCTCACCTCCGACCGCGACGGTGAGGTCGGCGAGGGTCGTGCGTTCTCGTCCCCGGCCGAGGCGATCATGGCCTTCGACCACCTCGAGATCACGCTGCAGTCGAAGATCAAGATCCGTCTCGACGACATCGTCCCGCCGACCGGCTACGACGTGCCGGAGGGCTGGACCCTGGGCGAGCCGCTCGTGGTCGAGACCACGCTGGGCCGGGTGATCTTCAACGACACCCTCCCCGCCGACTACCCCTTCGTGAACTACGAGGTCGGTAAGAAGCAGCTCGGCGCGATCATCAACGACCTGGCCGAGCGCTACACCAAGGTCGAGGTCGCGGCGTCGCTGGACGCGCTCAAGGACAACGGCTTCCACTGGGCCACTCGTTCGGGTGTCACGGTCTCCATCGACGACGTCACCACGCCGCCGAACAAGGCCGAGATCCTGGAGGCGTTCGAGAAGCAGGCTGCCAAGGTGCAGAAGCAGTTCGAGCGTGGTCTGGTCACCGACGAGGAGCGCCGTCAGGAGCTCGTCGAGATCTGGACCGAGGCCGCCAAGGTCGTCGGTGCTGCGATGGAGCAGGCGTTCGACCGCAAGAACCCGATCTTCATGCAGGTCACCTCGGGTGCGTCGGGTAACTTCAACCAGATCCGCCAGGTCGGCGCCATGCGAGGCCTGGTGGCCAACCCGAAGGGCGAGATCATCCCGCGGCCGATCAAGTCGAACTTCCGCGAGGGTCTCTCCGTCCTGGAGTACTTCATCTCCACCCACGGTGCTCGTAAGGGTCTGGCCGACACCGCGCTGCGTACCGCCGACTCGGGTTACCTGACCCGTCGTCTGGTGGACGTCTCGCAGGACGTCATCATCCGTGAGGACGACTGTGGCACCGAGCGCGGTCTGCCGAAGGTCATCGGCGTCGACCAGGGCGGCGTCGTCGTCAAGGACGACAACGCCGAGACCGCTGCGTACGCTCGCACGGCTGCCGTCGACATCGAGCACCCGGAGACCGGCGAGGTTCTCGCGGTCGCCGGTGAGGACCTGGGCGACGTCAAGATCGAGGAGCTGGTTCGCGCCGGCATCATCGAGGTCAAGGTCCGGTCGGTCCTCACCTGTGAGGCCCGCACCGGTACGTGTGCCAAGTGCTACGGCCGCTCGCTGGCCACCGGCAAGCTCGTCGACATCGGTGAGGCGGTCGGCATCATCGCCGCCCAGTCCATCGGTGAGCCGGGCACCCAGCTGACCATGCGTACGTTCCACACCGGTGGTGTGGCCTCGGCCGACGACATCACGCAGGGTCTGCCGCGTGTCGTCGAGCTCTTCGAGGCGCGTACGCCGAAGGGTGTCACGCCGATCTCCGAGGTCGCCGGTCGCGTCGAGATCGAGGAGACCGACAAGGCCCGCAAGGTCCTGGTCACCCCGGACGACGGTTCGGACGTCAAGGAGTACGTCGTCTCCCGTCGCTCGCGTCTGCGGGTCGCCGACGGCGACCACATCGGTGTCGGCCAGCCGCTGACCATCGGTACGCCGGACCCCAAGGAGGTCCTCCGTATCCTCGGTGTCCGCAAGACGCAGCAGCACCTCGTCGACGAGGTCCAGGCCGTTTACCGGTCGCAGGGTGTGTCCATCCACGACAAGCACATCGAGATCATCGTGCGGCAGATGCTGCGCCGGATCACGGTGCTCGAGTCCGGTGACACCAACCTGCTGCCGTCCGACCTGGCCGACCGCATCGACTTCGAGTCGGAGAACCGGCGCGTGGTCTCCGAGGGCGGCAAGCCGGCCTCGGGTCGTCCGGAGCTGATGGGTATCACCAAGGCCTCGCTGGCCACGGAGTCCTGGCTGTCGGCGGCCTCCTTCCAGGAGACCACCCGCGTCCTCACCGACGCGGCCATCAACGGCCGCTCCGACTCGCTGCGCGGTCTGAAGGAGAACGTCATCATCGGTAAGCTCATCCCGGCCGGCACCGGCCTGGAGCGCTACCGCAACATCAAGGTCGAGCCGACCGATGAGGCTCGTGCCGCGGCGTACTCCGTGACCGGTTACGACAACTACGACTACGAGTTCGGCAACACCGGCGGCCAGGCCGTCGCGCTGGACGACTTCGACTTCGGTTCCTACCAGTCCTGAGGGCGAAGCCCGCAGGACTGGTTAAGGGAACCAGATCGAGCAAGACAAGGCC
>NZ_JBHVKJ010000049.1:0-44125 GCF_042798275.1 Nocardioides sp. NPDC057767
ATGACGCGCCGACTCGGCTAGGGCCTACGGGATGCCGCCGTCCGAGCGGACGATCGTTCCTGAGGTGTAGCTGGAGGCGGCACTGGCCAGGAACAGCGCGGCCCCGATGATCTCCGGCGGGTTGCCGACCCGCTCCAGGTGCAACCGAGCGGCCATCTTGTTGGTGTGCTCCATGTCCCAGGCGCCGGCGACGTCGGTGAGGTACTGCCCCGGCATCAGCGTGTTGACCCGGACCTCGGGCCCGAGGAGGTCGGCGAAACCCTCGGTCATCGCGTTGAGGCCGTTCTTCGCCGCGGCGTACGGGATGATCGAGCCCATCGGGCGCAGCGACCCGGTGCTGCTCACGTTGATGATGCTGCCCGAGCCCTGCTCCTTCATCCGCGTCCCGACCAGCTGGGTCAGCCGGAAGGGTCCCTTGAGGTTGAGGTTGAGGACGCTGTCGTACATCCTCTCGGTCACGTCGGTGACCTTGTCGTAGACCGGTGACATGCCGGCGTTGTTGACCAGGACATCGACCCGGCCGAAGCGGTCGTACGCCGTGTCGACCAGCCCTTCGATCTCGTCCCAGCGGCCCAGGTGGCAGCCGTAGGCGAGACCGCGGCGGCCGGTGGTCGAGGTGATCTCGGCGACGACCTCCTCGCAGGCCTCGAGCTTACGGCTGGTGACGATCACGTCGGCTCCGGCCCGGGCGAAGGCCAGACTCATCTGGCGGCCGAGGCCCCGGCTGCCGCCGGTGACCAGTGCGACCTTCCCCTCGAGGCTGAAGAGGTCGAAGGGCGAGCCCATGGTGGCCTCGTGCCTCGGCTCTGTGGTCTCATGGCTTCCGGAAGTCATTGGTCTCCTCAGAACAGAATCGGATTACTCTCAGTGAAGAAAGATATACCACCAACGAGTGTCATGGGGTCGGGCGAGCGTGCTGCCCGGGCCACCGAGCGCCGCCTCGAGAGCCAGCGACGCTCGGCGGCTGAGGAGGTCGACCGGATCCTGGAGATCACGCTCGGGCTGATCGAGCGGTCCGCACCGGTGATGCCGTCGGTCTCGGACATCGTGGCAGCGGCAGGAATCTCCAACCAGACCCTCTACAAGACCTTCGGGAGCAAGGACGAGCTGGTTCTGGCCGTGCTCGAACGGGGGGTGCTCCGGGTCGCCGAGACCGCGCGTGCCCGGATGGGCGAGATCGATGACCCGCGTGACCAGATCCGGGTCTGGGTGCGCATGGTCCTGCGCCAGGTCAGCGCCGTCGATGCTGCCGAGACCAGCCGCTCGGTCCTCGGCTACCTCCACCAGGCGGGCGCTGTCGAGGGCGCGAACCAGGCCGAGCTGCTCGCTCCGATCAGTGCCCTCGTTCTCGACCCGGTCATCTCGCTCGGCGGTGATCAGGTGAGCGCCGACTGTGTCTCGGACCTGGTGCTGGGTGCCATGCGCCGCCAGCTGTGGACGAAGACGGTGCCGACGCGCGAGGAGATCGACGAGGTGGCGGCGTTCGTGCTGCGCGGCCTCGGCGCGGACGGGGCGAGATGAGCGGGGCCGAGGGGAGGGAGCCGGGATCCATGGACGGCAGGGTCGCCGTGGTCACCGGCGGCGCATCAGGCATCGGGTATGCGCTCGCGCGGGCGATGAGTCGCGAGGGCGCTGCGGTGGTGATCGCCGATGTCGAGCAGCCCGCGCTCGATCGCGCCGCGGCCGAGCTCGGAGCCGTGGGCATACTCACCGACGTCAGTCGAGCCGCCGACGTGGAGCGGCTCGCCGGGGAGGTGATCGGTCGGCACGGGCGGGTGGATCTCGTGATCAACAATGCCGGCGTCGCGCGGATCGCGCCCTTCCATGAGCTGAGCGAGGACGACTTCGCCTGGGTGCTGGACGTCAACCTGTGGGGCGTCATCCATGGCATGCGCACCTTCGTCCCACTCCTCGAGAGCACGTCGGCGGACGGCTTCCTGCTCAACACCGCCTCGATCGCCGGCCTGCGCAACGGGCCTGGCCTGGCGGCGTACTCCGCATCGAAATTCGCGGTCGTGGCCCTCACGGAGACGCTGGACCAGGAGCTGCGGGCACGGGACTCGAGCCTTGGGGTGGGGGTTCTCCTCCCAGCGATGGTGCGGACCGGCATCGCCGACAGCGAGCGCAACCGGCCCGGCGCGGAGGCGCGAGCGGCCGCGTCGACGAACGAGATGCCCGACCGTCCCGGCCTCCTGGGTGCGGAGGCCGTCGCGGAGATCACCCTGGCCGGAATCGCCCGTCGTGACCTCTATGTGATCACGCATCCGGAGACCCTCGACTCGGTCAAGGAACGGCACCGCCGCATCGAGGACGCTTTCGTGCGCAGCTGACGAGGTGGCCGCCGAGGAGGTTGAGAAAGTTGCACAAGCCGTCAGAGTGGCGGGATCACGACGGCGGAGCGTTCGCGGAAGGCACGTCGATTTTCGGTGAATCAAGCGGTCGCCATTGACCGATGTGATTGCGCTCACTAATGTACGAGGTGTCAGAAGCCCCGTGATCTGACGCGTGCGACAGCTGCGCCTGGGGCTGCCCCGACCCTATCGAGGAGGCTCCATGCCGCTCCAGGACCACATGCAACTCATCTCCGTGGACGATCACCTGATCGAGCCCAAGAACCTGTGGAGCGACCGCCTCCCCAAGAAGTTCCTCGATCAGGGCCCTCGCATCGTCGAGATGGACATGAGCAAGGCCCACGGTGACGAGGGTCTCTCGGCCGCCCTGATCGACGCCTCCCGCAACGGCAAGGAGGGGGAGGCCGTGAAGGCGCCGCGCCTGGCCGAGGTGTGGAACTACGAGGGTCGCATCTACCCCAACATCGGTCTGAACGCGGTCGCCGGTAAGAAGCCGCAGGACTACGGCATGGAACCGACCCGCTACTCCGACATGCTGCCGGGCTGCTACGACATCAAGGCGCGCGTGGCCGACATGGACATCGACGGCGTCCAGGCCGCGATGTGCTTCCCGTCGTTTCCGCGCTTCGCCGGCACCGTCTTCCTCGAGCACGACGACAGCGAGCTCGCCCTGCTCTCGGTGCAGGCCTGGAACGACTTCCACCTCGACGAGTGGGCCGCGAGCGCGCCCGACCGGATCATCCCGATGATGATCCTGCCGCTGTGGGACCCGCAGCTGGCCGCCAAGGAGATCTACCGTTGCGCCGCGAAGGGCGTCAAGGCGATCACCTTCCCCGAGAACACCGTGAGCCTGGGTCTGCCCTCGTTCTACACCGACCACTGGGACCCCGTCTTCCGTGCGGCCGAGGAGTGCAACCTGCCCCTGTGCATGCACTTCGGCTCTTCGGGCAAGCCGCCGATCACCTCGCCTGAGGCGCCGATGGCGGTCATGATCGCGCTCTTCGGCACGAACTCGATGGACGCGACCGCCGACCTGCTCTTCTCGCCGGTGTTCTACAAGTTCCCCAGCCTGAAGGTCGCGCTCTCCGAGGGTGGCATCGGCTGGATGCCCTACCTCCTCGAGCGCATCGACCTGACCTGGGAACGGCACCGCTGGTACCAGAACGTCAACAAGGAGGTCCGCCCCTCTGACCTCTTCCGCGAGCACATGTACGGCTGCTACATCGACGACTTCGAGGGCATCGCGCGCCGCCACCAGATCGGCATCGACAACATCCTGTGGGAGTGCGACTACCCGCACTCGGACTCCAACTGGCCCAACAGCCGGGAGTACGCCGCGAAGCTCCTGCAGGACGTGCCCGACGACGAGGCGCACCAGATCGTCGAGCTCAATGCCCGCAAGCTGTACAACTTCCCGCGGGCCTGAGGCGGACCACGATGCCTGAGAAGGACATCGACGCTCCCGACTGGGTCGACCAGGACCTGCTGACCAAGGACGAAGCCGCCGAGCGGCTCGACGAGGAGATCGTCCTCGTCCGGGAGCGGCTCGCGCGGCTGGAGGCCGGGTCGGCGGGGCCCGATCCCGAGTCGGCGATCGCGATGGTCCGGCGCCGGCTGGTTGCCATGGAGGAGCTGCGCGCCTCCCTGCGCGAGGAGCTCGAGACCGCGGCGCCCTGAGATCGGGCGCCTGACATCACAGCGCACTGGCGATGTACGAGAGGATCTGCAGTGGGTAACAGATTGAATGGCAGGGTCGCGCTGGTCACCGGCTCGACGCGGGGGATCGGGCGCTCGATCGCGGAACACTTCGCCTCCGAGGGGGCGAAGGTCGCGGTCACCGGACGCACCCTCGACAGGGGCAAGAAGGTGGTCGACCGGATCCTGGAGGCGGGCGGCGACGCGGAGTTCTTCGAGCTCGACGTGACCTCCGAGGCCAGCGTGCGGGAGGTCGTCGAGGCGACCGTGGCCAGGTTCGGCGGGCTCAGCACCCTGGTCAACAACGCCGCGCCCACCGGCGCCGTCGCCACGAGCGTGAAGCCGCTGCACGAGTACTCCACCGAGGAATGGGAGGCGATCCTGTCCGGCACACTGACGGGCAACCTCTTCTGGGCCTGCAAGTACGCCTGGCCCCACCTGGCGCAGGCGGACGGCGCCTCGATCGTCAACATCTCCTCGGGCCAGTCGGTGGCCGGCTTCAAAGGCTTCAGTGCGTACGCGGCAGCCAAGGGTGGCGTCAACAGCCTGACCCGCTCGCTCGCCGCCGAGGGCAGCGAGGACGGCATCCGGGCCAACTGCATCCTGGTCGGCCGGGTCGTCGCACTCAAGGGTGACATCGGCGGACACAAGGGCGGTGGGCGGCTGACCAGGATCGGCAACCCGATGGACATCGCCTATACCGCCACCTGGCTCGCCTCGGACGAGGCAGCCTTCGCGACGGGCAGTATGGTCACCGTCGACGGCGGTTTCTCGATCAACGGGGACGCCGCCTCGGGGGCTGAGCAGGAGGCGGCGCTCGCCTGAGCGGCTTCTCGCTACGACCTTTCTACGCCTCCGACGGGCGGGCGCTGCCCGGCTCGTCGGAGGCGTAGCTGCGCAGGATGAAGTCGATCCCGGACACGATCAGCTCCCTCGTGTTGCTCGCTGGATGGGGCGACGTCGGTCGGTTGGCTGCCATCAGCGCACCTGCGGTGTAGAGCGTGAGGATCAGGCCGACCTTCTCGACGTTCGCCTCGCTGTGGCCCGCCTCCACCAGCGACGCCCGGACGGCCGCGGAGAGATCCGGGTCGAGGTTGCCGGCGAAGAGCGTGTGGTCGGCCATGCCCGGGTGCGCCCGGAGCAGGTCGTAGAAGTGCATCACCTGGTCGCGTACCCAGGCCAGCGGATCGGATCCTGGAACGCGTTCGAGGTAGCTGCGGGTGTAGAGCCTGCGTCCGCAGAGCACGAGCAACTCGTCCTTGCTGGCGACGTGGCGGTAGGTCGCGCCGAGCGAGACGCCGAGCTCGGCGGAGAGCTGTCGCATCGAGAGGGTGTCGGCGCCGTCGCGTGCGATGAGCCGAAGCGCGGTGTCGACGATGAGCTCGGTGCTCAGACCGGGGCGCGGGGCCGGGGCTGCGGTCACGGGATCTCCCATCGCAGCATGATGGACCACCGC
The DNA here is from genome assembly GCF_042798275.1 of Nocardioides sp. NPDC057767. Lineage (NCBI taxonomy): Bacteria > Bacillati > Actinomycetota > Actinomycetes > Propionibacteriales > Nocardioidaceae > Nocardioides > Nocardioides sp. NPDC057767. The sequence goes on from NZ_JBHVKJ010000049.1 coordinate 5,503, forward strand.
GCGGGGTCCTGCGCATCCGGGGAGCGATCGACCGACGCGGCTCCGCCGCCACGGAAGTTATCGAAAGTGTCAGATCGGGTCCTGAGTGGCGCGTTCTCGGGTCCGGAGGGGCTTGGTGGAGAGTTGGTCGCGCCGAGGTGGCGCCTCTTCACTCGAGTTGATCGCAGTGGCGAGTTATCCCCGCAGGCGCCGCAAGAAGTGGGCGGATTTCGCGTGAGCGTAGTCACATACTGGCCCGCAGTCAACAGTGTTCACACGTTTGCCAGATAGCTGGCGAAGGGCCGTTGACAACACATGACGAAAGCGTCAGAGTCGGTCGGGCAAGCACGTGCTTCAGAGCCGACTCGTGCACCAATTGGCGCATCGCCGGCCGACTCTGCCCTCGCAGGGAAGGACCACCAATGACCACCAACCCCTCTTCGCTGGACACCGCGAGCTACCAGGTCACCGACGGGCACTTCGGTGCTCCGTACATCGACCTCGACGAAGAGCGCGACCTCCCGGTCCCGCACCGTCACATCCACGGCGGCTTCGCCGACTGTGACACCCGATTCACCTTCTACTTCCCGCCCGAGGAGCAGTGGCAGGGCCGCCTGGTCATGCCGATGGAGGGCGCCCACGCCGGCCACGAGGACTTCTTCGGCGGCGCGCTCGGTGAGGCGATGGGCGGCCTGCCGCTCACCACCCGCGTCGGCGGCTACATGGTCGAGACCAACATGGGCCACATCGGCGACGACATCGATCCCGTCGGAGGCGAGGACCCCACCCTCTACGGCTGGCGGGCAGCCGTAGAGGGCGCCCGCTTCTCCAAGTACGTCGCCAAGCAGGTCTACGGCGACGAGCCGCACCACTCCTATGTGTGGGGCGGCAGCGGCGGCGGGCGGCGCTCGCCGCTGGTGCTCGAGAACGCCCCCGACGTCTTCGACGGCGCGATGCCGTTCATGGGTGGTGGCGACGTGCGTCCCTTCCCGGCGACCGAGCGGATCAAGGGCGCGCAGGTGATGAGCTTCGCCTGCATGTTCAACGTCCAGCGGCTGCTGCGCGACTCGGCGACTTCGGCCCGGCTGATCGATGCGATGCAGCCCGGTGGCAGCGGAAACCCGTTCGCGGGGCTCGACTCCCACCGCGCCGAGGAGCTGGCCAGCCTCTACCGGCAGGGCTTCCCGCACGGCAACGAGTTCATGATCTTCACCCCGATGGGCCAGATCTGGCTGTGGTCGTCGATCGCCGACCTCCTGGTCGAGCAGGATCCGACGTACTTCGAGAGCTTCTGGACCGAGCCCGGATACATCGGCCACGACCTGCCCTCCGCGGTCGAGCCCGACATCATCGACGTGGAGACCACGGTCACCCGGGTCGTGACTGTCCGCGACCTGCTCGCCGACCCCGCCTTCGAGGGGCCCGAGTACGCGATGACGAAGACCATGGCCGGGCTGATGGCCGGCGAGGCCGGCATGGACATGGCGTACGCCCTGGAGATCAAGGGGCTGCCGGACGGCTTCCGGCTGGGCGCCGGCATCAAGCTCACCAGCGGGAAGGCCGCCGGGCGCCAGCTGTACGCGATCAGCACCGTCGGTGACCTGTTCGCCTGCGACGGCCACGGTGAGGCCAACCTGCTGCGGTTCGAGGGCGTGGAGGCCGGCGACGGCGTGCACGTCGACAACCGGAAGTTCCTCGCCTTCTGCTACTTCCACCGCCACCACCTGATGGACGACCCGCAGTTCGACTCGCTGCGCCACGACGGTGCGCCGCTCTACGCCCAGCACCCGGTGCCGCTGATGTCACCGCTGATGGGCGTCTCCTACACCGGCCACTACTCGGGCAAGCTGCTGTGGATGCACCACACCCATGACTCCTCGTTGTGGCCGGGTCAGGGGCTCATCTACCGCGACGCCGTCCTGGCCACCGGGGGTGAGGAGTTCGCCGCGGACCACTACCGGCTGCAGTGGACCCAGAACGCGGAGCACATCCCGCCGTCCTACCTGCCGAACTCCTCGAGCCGGGCCACCGCGACCTGGCTGATCGACTACTTCCCGATCATCGAGCAGGGCCTCGCCGACCTGATCGCCTGGACCGAGGGTGGCGAGGCCCCGCCGAACACCGCCTTCGACTGGGTCGACGGGCAGATCAAGCTGCCCGCCTCGGCCGCCGAGCGCGGCGGGATCCAGCCGGTCATCGCGGTCACCGCGAACGGCGGCGCCCGTGCGGAGGTCGCCGCCGGCGAGGCCGTCGACCTCGTCGTCGAGACCGAGGCGCCTCCGGGTGCCGGCACGATCGTGTCGGTCGAGTGGGACTGGGACGGCTGGGGCTCCTTCCCGTATGCCCACGAGGTCAGCGGCAAGGACAGAGCGCTCACCTTCAAGACCGCCCACACCTACGACCAGCCCGGCACCTACTTCGTCACCGCCCGCGTACGCTCCCAGCGCGACGGCGACATCACCCAGGTCAACCGGCTGATCACCAACGTCGCCTCCGCTCGAGTCGTCGTCTCCTGAGCAACAATCTGCCGAGTCGGCGCGTCATGACGCGCCGACTCGGCATCGGGCTTCGTACGGTCGATCAGGCCGGGCCGCTCGGGAACTTGAGCAGCGAGCCGGCGTCGACGCGGATCTGCTGGCCGGTGATGTAGCGGGCCTCGTCCGAGGCCAGGAAGAGCACCAGGTTGGAGATGTCGACCGGCTCGACGTAGGGGATCGGCATCGCCTGGAACATGTTGAAGGCCGGCTCGGCATCCTCGCGGGTCGGGTGCTCGAGGTCGGGGCGGAACTGCTGGTAGATGCCGTCGTTGTGGAGCAGGTGGGTGTTGACGTTGGTGGGGTGGACGCAGTTGACCCGGATGAACTGCGATGCCAGGTGCAGCGCCATCTGCTCGGTGTAACCGATGAGCGTCTTCTTCGACCAGCCGTAACCGGCGCTGCCCGGGCCCATCGCGGGGTTGTCCGTCGTGTTCGGCAGCATCGCGGCCGTCGATCCGGTGACCACGATCGAGGCGTACGCCTGCAGGTGCGGGATCGCGACGGCGACGGTGTTCATCACGCCGACCAGGTCGACGTCGGTGACGTCGACGAAGTCGAGCGGGTCGGGGTCGCCCATCGCCATCGGCAGGATGCCGGCGTTGGCCACGACGATGTCGAGGCGGCCGAGCTCGGAGACGCCGGCGTCGAGCGCGTCGCGGAGCTGGTCGCGCTCGCGTACGTCTGCCTTGCTGGCGACGATGTTGCGGCCGAGATCCTTGACCAGGCGGACGGTCTCCTCCAGGTCCTCCGGGGTGGCCAGCGGGTAGGGGTTGGACTCGATCTGCTCGCACAGGTCGACGGCGATGATGTCGGCGCCCTCCTCCGCGAGCCGCACCGCATGGCTGCGGCCCTGCCCCCGCGCGGCGCCGGTGATGAATGCGACCTTGCCTTCAAGGCGACTGGTCATGGGATGACTCCTTCTCTGGAGGTGGTGATCAGGGCTGGACGGGGAACGAGACGGCCTTGGTCTCGAGGTACTGCTCGAACCCCTCGATCCCGTTCTGTCGCCCGAGCCCGCTGGTCTTGTAGCCGCCGTAGGGCGAGTCGGCGCCGTACCAGAGGCTGTTGTTGACCGCGAGCGAACCCGTGCGGACCCGACGGGCGACCGACATCGCTCGCTCGGGGGAGCCATGGACCGCTCCGGAGAGGCCGTACCTGCTGTCGTTGGCGATCCGGACCGCGTCGTCGTCATCGTCGTAGGGGATCACCGCGAGCACGGGTCCGAAGATCTCCTCCTGGGCGATCGTCATCGCGTTGTCGACGTCCACGAAGAGGGTCGGCTCGACGAAGAACCCCTTGTCCTGGCCGGCGGGGCGGTCCGGGCCGCCCACGACGAGCTTCGCCCCTTCCTCGATCCCGGTGCGGATTAGGCCGGTGACCCGCTCATGCTGGCGAGCGCTGATCAAGGGGCCCATGAACATGCTCGGGTCGGTGGGGTCGCCCCACGGAACCTGTCGCATCGCAGCGGTGATCAGCTCCACACCCTCGTCATAGCGTGAGCGGGGGAGCAGCATCCGGGTCTGCATCGCGCATCCTTGGCCCGCGTGCATGCACACGCTCATCCCGGCCGGCACGGTGGAGGCGAAGTCCGCGTCGTCGAGGATGATCGCCGCCGACTTCCCGCCCAGCTCCAGGAACACTCGCTTGAGCGTGGCGGCGCCCTTCTCCATGATCCGCTTCCCGGTGACGGTGGAGCCGGTGAAGGAGATCAGGTCGACCCGCGGGTCGAGGGTGAGGAGCTCGCCGACCAGGTGGTCGGAGGAGGTCACGATGTTGACCACCCCCGGCGGGATGTCGGTCTTCTCCGCAATGAGCCGCCCCACCCTGGTCGCGTTCCACGGAGTGTCGGGGGCGGGCTTGACCACGACCGTGTTGCCCGTGGCCAGGATCGGGCCGAGCTTGCCGATGAGGACTTCGAACGGGTAGTTCCACGGCACGATCGCGCCGACGACGCCGATGGCCTCCTTCCAGACCAGCCGCCGGCTGTTCATCCCGGCCAGGCTGCTCTGCGGTAGCTCGCGCTCCCAGCCGAACTGCTCGATCTCCTTGGCGGGCCACAGCAGGCCGTCGGCCAGCGGCCAGTCGAGCTGGGCCATGTAGGTCACCACCACCGGCGTACCGGCCTCGGCGACCAGCTCGGCCCGGAACTGCTCGCGCTCCGACTCCAGCGCCTCCTGCAGTTGCTCGAGGCCGCGCTTGCGGAAGGCATGGTTGGTCGACCAGTCGGTCTCGTCGAAGGCTCGCCGGGCAGCCGTGATCGCCCTGTCCATCTCGACCGCCGCCCCGTCGGCCACCTGGCCGATGGTCTCTTCGGTTGCTGGGTTGACGTTGGCGAACGTTCTGCCAGATGTCGCCTCGACAAGCTCTCCGTCGATCAGCATCCGAGTCTCGCCGAGCGTCACATCCTGGGTCACCGACATCATCTGCTCCTTCGCGCACCGGCTCGACTCACTTGTCGCGAGAGGGTCGCTGCGGTGCTGAATCACGCGCTCATGATCTGCGCTGGTACCCGCAATGTAGTGGGAGTCACATCGAAATGGAAAGGTGGCTGGCGCTTTTGTCAACTGCGTTTGGCACGGTTGACACAAGCCAAAAGCGGGAGGAAAAGTGCCTTGATGGGCATGGATTCTGACGATATCGTCGGGAGTCTATGGAAGGCGGGCGGCGACGTCGGCGGCGGTGGTGATGCGGGCGAGAAGGGCGAGCTGGTTGCGTACGAAGAACTCGTGGGCCTCGGCCGAGGAGCCGGCGGTGCAGTCCTCGGCGAGGGCGACGTCGTAGCCGCGGTTGACGGCCTCCATCGCGAGTCCGGGCAGTGCCACGTTGGTCGAGACGCCGGTCAGGACCAGGGTGCGGACCCGGCAGTGGCGCAGCATGGCGTCCAGGTCGGTGCCGTAGAAGGCGGTCAGGCCGGTGGCACGGCTGCTGACGATGTCGGAGGGCTTCGGCCCGAGCGCGGCAGGCACGGCCACGTCGCGCGTGCCGGCGGTCATCGTCCTCGACCGAAGCGCCATCGCGCCGAGGTAGGAGTTGGGCAGCATGCCGATCTGGTCGGCGCGGTGCTCGATGAGGCAGTGCACGACCGGGAGGCCGCGTTCGCGGAACAGGTTCGCGAGCGTGCCGATGCGGTCGACGATGCCACGGATCTCTGCCTGCTCGGCCAGGCCGCCGGTCACGGATCGGCCCGGCTCCAGGATGCCTACCTGGCACTCGCTGATCACCAGGGCGGGGGAGTCGTAGGGATCGGGATTCTGGTCGCTCATCGGGGTATCGGCCTCTCTGGGTCGGAGATCGTCGGCGACCTCCTCTGAAGGTGACATTAGCGCCAGTTTGGTGGCCCGTCGATCGTCGGCAAAGGGGCACATCAAGCCGAGCCTGGGCCTTGTCAAAAAGTGACACAACTGCCAGAATCGGAAGTGGCGGCCGCTGATCGGCCGTCCGTCCAACCTCAACCCTGCAGGAGCGTTGCCACATGTCCGGAGCAGAGTCGCTCGCGTCGAGTCCACTCAACGATCTCAGCTGGTGGCACGCCGACGCGGATGAGCGCGAGCGTACGTTCGCCCGCCACCGTCGCGAGGACCCCCGGCCGTTCGTCCGGGTCAGCGCTCAGAGCGAGTCGGGCTTCTGGGCCCTGACGCGCCACGAGGACATCCTCGAGGTCAGCCGTCGTCCCGAGGACTTCACCTCGGGGGACGGCGGCACCCAGATCTTCGACCAGCCGGCCGAGCTGCGGGAGTACCGCGGCTCGATCATCGACATGGACAACCCCGAGCACGCTCGGCTGCGCAAGATCGTCTCCCGCGGCTTCACGGTGCGGTCGCTGCAGGCACTGCGCTCCGACATCGAGGACACGGTCCGCGAGATCATCTCCGAGCTGCCCGCCGACGGGCGCTGTGACTTCGTCACCGACTTGGCCGCCCCCCTCCCCCTGCGGATCATCAGCAACATGCTCGGCATCCCGCGCGAGCACGAGCAGTTCATCTTCGAGGCCACCAACGTGATCCTCGGTGCCAGCGACGCCGAGTACATCCCCGACCAGACCGGCGCCGGGATCAACAAGGCGGTCACCGCGGCCAGCGTCGGCCTGATCGAGCTGCTCGAGGATCTCGCCAAGGACCGGATCGCGAACCCCACCGGTGACGTGATCAGCCAGCTGGTCGCGGCCGATGACGAGAACCTCACCCCGGCCGAGATGGCGAAGTTCTTCATCCTGCTGGTCGGCGCCGGCAACGAGACCACCCGCAACGCGATCACCCACGGTCTGATCGCGCTCACCGACCATCCCGAGCAGCGTGAGCTGTGGCGCGCCGACTACGACACGTACGCCGTCTCCGCGGTCGAGGAGATCTTCCGGTGGGCGACGCCGGTGATCCACTTCCGGCGCACGGTGGCTCGTGACGGGGTCATGCTCGGTGAACAGGAGCTCACGAAGGGGGAGAAGGTGGTGCTCTTCTACAACTCCGGCAACCGCGACGAGTCCGTCTTCGAGGACCCCTACACCTTCGACGTCACCCGCAACCCCAACCCGCACGTCGCCTTCGGGGCGGCCGGGCCGCACTTCTGCCTCGGCGCGCACCTGGCCCGGCTCGAGCTCCAGGTGCTGTTCAAGATCCTCTTCGAGGAGCTGCCCGGCCTGGCGGCCGCCGGTGAGCCCGACCTGCTGCGATCCAACTTCCTGCACGGGGTCAAGCACCTGCAGGCGACCTACACGCCCCGCTGAGGAGCGCCGATGACCGACCCTGTGATCGACACTGCTGTCGAGCAAGAGGCTGCGGTGCTGCACAGCACCGAGGCCGGCGTGCTCACCATCACGATCAACCGTCCCGACCGGGCGAACGCGCTGCGCCCCGAGGACCGCAACACGCTGATCCGGCTGTTCACCGAGGCGCATACCGACCACGACGTACGTGTCGTCGTGCTGCGGGCCAACGGCCGCCACTTCTGCTCCGGTGCCGACGTCGTACGTCTCGCCGACGGCCATGCCAAGAACGTCAAGCGGGCGACCGACCCGATGCGCACCATCATGGGTGGAGCGCAGACGCTGGTCGCCTCCGTCCTCGACTGCAGCAAGCCGGTCCTCGCCGTCGTGCAGGGCGGGGCGGCCGGGATCGGCGCCCACCTGGCGTACGCCGCTGACCTGGTCGTGGCCGCCGAGACCGCCTACTTCGCCGAGGCGTTCGTGAAGCGCGGTCTGGTCATGGACGGCGGCGGTGCGTACCTGCTGGCCCGGCGGATCGGGCCGGCCAAGGCCAAGGAGATGGCGTTCTTCGGGGAGAAGCTGCCCGCTGCGGAAGCGCTGAGTCTGGGCCTGGTCAACCGGGTGGTCCCGGCTGGCGAGCTCGATGCGACGGCCGACGAGCTCATCGCTCGCCTGGCCGGCGGGCCGACCACCGCGATCGGCCTGACCAAGCGGCTGATCAACGACGCCCCGGACACCGACCGGACCGGATCGTTCGTCGCCGAGGCGATGGCCCAGGAGGTCCAGTCCTACTCGGAGGATGCCAAGGAGGGCGTACGTGCCTTCGTCGAGAAGCGGCCCGCCGACTTCGTCGGCTGGTGAGGAGTTCGCAATGAGTCAGAGTGCCAAACCGCGCGCCGATCTGCCCACCGTCGAGTCGGCGACCCGGCCCTACTGGGAGGCCGCCAAGGCCGGTCGCCTCCTGATCGCGCGGTGTCGCGCTTGCGAGAAGGTGCACCACTATCCGCGGCCGTTCTGCCCGTCGTGCTGGAGCGAGGACGTCGAGGCGATCGAGGCCTCCGGGCGCGGCACGCTCTACACCTACTCGACCGTCTACGTGAACGATCTGCCGCCGTTCAAGGAGAGGCTGCCGTACGTCGCGGCGATGGTCGAGCTCGAGGAGGGCCCGCGGCTGATGACGAACATCGAGGGCTGCGACCCGGAGGCTCTCAGTGTCGGGATGGCCGTCGAGGTCGACTTCCGGGCGCTGAGCGACGAGCTCGACGCGATCGTCTTCCGCCCTGCCAGCTGATCCACCGAACCGTTTCGACCCAAGGAGACATGCACACATGAGCGGACTGCTCGAAGGAAAGGTCGCGCTGGTCACCGGCGCCGGTCACGGCATCGGCCGGGGCCATGCGCTGGAGCTGGCCAAGCAGGGCGCCACGGTCATCGTCAACGACCTCGGCACCTCGCTGGACGGCGAAGGCACCGGCAAGGTCGCCGACGAGGTCGTGCAGATCATCAAGGACCGCGGCGGCAGCGCCGTCCCGGACTTCAGCGACGTCGGCGACGAGGCGGCTGTCGAGGAGACGGTCGCGCGGGCGTACGAGCAGCTCGGTCGCCTCGACATCGTGGTCAACAACGCCGGCATCGTGCGCGACAAGGCGATCTGGAACATGAGCGTCGACGACTTCGACCTCGTCATGCGCGTCCACGTACGCGGCACCTGGCTGACCAGCCGCGCGGTCGCGAAACGCTGGCGCGCGGAGTCGAAGGCCTCCGGCGGTCCCGTCTACGGCCGGATCATCAACACCACCTCCGGCGCCGGCCTGCTCGGTCACTTCGGGCAGACCAACTACAGCGCAGCCAAGGCCGCGATCGTCGGTCTGACCCAGACCCTCAGCCTCGAGCTCGCCTCGATCGGCGTCACCGTCAACGCGATCAGCCCCGGCGGCCGCACCCGGATGTCGGCATCGATGCCCGGCTCCGCGCCCGCGATCGAGCCCGGCGACCTGGCCGAGGACGAGTTCGACCCGAAGGACCCCTCCCTCGGCTCCCCGGTGGTCGCCTGGCTGGCCAGCCCCGAGGCCGGCCACGTCAGCGGCCAGGTCATCCGCGCGGTGGGCGAGAACATCTCCCTGCTCAAGGCCTGGTCTCCGGTCGCCACGGTCTCCAACGGCGGCAAGCGCTGGGACGCCGACAAGCTCGGGATCGTCCTGGGCACCGACATCTTCGGCTCCCGCGCGGCCGGCCTGCGACTCGGCAGCTAGTCGCAGCGCGCGCCCGTAGGCGGAGCGGCACATGGAAGGAAGCGCGGTGCAGACGATCGAGCGGGACGTCGTGATCGTCGGCGCCGGGCCGTCCGGAGCGACCCTCGCCAACCTGCTCGCCGGCCACGGCCTCTCGGTGCTGGTGATCGACCGCGAGCCGGATGTGAGCGACGAGCCGCGGGCGGTCGGGATCGACGACGAGGCGATCCGGACCCTGCAGTCGTTCGGTATGGCCGAGGCCGTGCTCGACACCGCGGTACGCAACGCGCCGATCCGCTACTTCGACTCGCGCAAGCGGATCCTGGCTCACGTCGCTCCCAGCGCCCGACCCTACGGGTGGCCGCGCCGCAACCTGTTCTTCCAGCCGACGCTCGAGGCTTTGCTGCGGCGAGGCATCGAGGCGTACGACAACGTGGAGCTGCGGACTAGTTGTACCGCCCTCGAGCTGCGGCAGGACGCCGACGGCGTCACGGTCGTCGCCGCCGAGGGCGGTGAGCGGTTCGCGGCACGTGCCCAGTACGTCGTCGGCGCCGACGGCGGGAAGAGCTTCGTCCGGCAGGCCACCTCGGTGACCCTGCGCGGCGAGACCGCGCCGATGAAGTGGCTGGTGGTCGACGTCGAGGAGGACACCTGGGACGCTCCGTACTCCGCCGTCTACACATCCCCCGAACGACCCTCCATGACGATCCCGCTGCCCTTCGGCCACCGCCGTTTCGAGTTCGAGATCCTCGACGGCGAGGACCCGGAGTCGATGGCGGAGGAGGAGGCCGTGGAGCGGCTGATGAAGCCGTTCTACCCGGACTCGCCCGTGCCCCGGATCCTGCGGCGCCGGGTCTACTGGCACCACTCGCGCACGGCCGAGACGTTTCAGGCCGGCCGGGTCTTCCTGGTCGGGGACGCGGCCCACCTGCAGCCGCCGTTCTTCGGCCAGGGCATGAACTCCGGCATCCGTGACGTCACGAACCTGGCTTGGAAGCTCGGCTTCGTGCTCACGGGCAGGGCGGGCGCCGGGCTGCTCGCGTCGTACGACGCCGAGCGTCGTGAGGCGGCGCGGGAGATGGTGGACTTCGCGACCGGCATCGGACGCCTCTACCACCCGCGCAGCCGGGTGACGGAGGCGGTGCGCAACGTCCTCTTCCGCGGCGCTCAGCGACTGCCCGGGGCCAGGGACTACATCCTGCAGATGAAGCACAAGCCGGTGCCGCGCTACCGCGACGGGTTCGTGGTCACGACGCCCCGCAGCGACAAGGGCTCGCTCGTGGGTCGCGCGTTCCCGCAGCCCATGGTGCAGCGGCTGGACGGCGCTCGGGTGCGGCTCGACGACGTCCTGGGGAGCCGGCTCGCGCTGGTCGGTCTGGTGCCGGGTGTCGCCGAGGCGCTCGAGCCCCGGCTCGCCGCCCGGCTACGCGCCCACGGCGGCGCGGTCATGCAGGGACACGTGCCACCCGCCTATCGGCGGGCGGGGCAGCTCGACCCGGAGACACGGAGCGGCTCGGCGCCCGGTGGGTCGGACGTGATCGACGTGTACGACTTCGACGGCGGACTCCGCGACCTCCATCTCGCCCGGCCGGCCGAGGAGGTCTACGTCGTACGGCCCGACCGCTACGTCGCCGCCGCCTGCTCGCTCGGCGACCTCGACGACGTCCTCGGTCGGTTGTTCGACCTGCTCGGGTCAGGATGACCGCTCACGGAGCCGGGGGATGACCTCGGTGCCGAAGCGGCGGAGGGTGTCTGGGGAGCCGAAGTCGTCGATGCGTACGACGGCGAGCTCGACGCCACGGGCTCGCTCGGCCTCGAAGAGGGAGATGAGCTCGGCGGGGGTGCCGACGAGCGGCCGGCCCCAGGCGGCGACCGGCATCCGGCGGGCGATCCGGGCGGCGACAGTGTCACGGTCGGCCTCGTCGTGGACCACGCCGACCGCGTACTGGGCTGAGATCCGGGCCGTTCCGCGCAGCGGGGCGAGGTCGTCGAGGCGGTCGCGGGCGCTGCCCACGCAGTTCCACCAGTCGGCGTACGCCCTGACCAGCGGCATCGTGAGCTGCTTTCCGCCGCCGCCGATGTGGACGGGGACGCGAGGCTGGACCGGGCGGGGGAGGCCGTACGCACCGGTGAGGGTGAAGTGCTTGCCTGCGAAGTCGAAGGGCTCCCCTGCGAACATCAGGTCGAGGATCTGCAGGGTCTCGGCCAGTGCCTCCGAGCGCTCTCGGCGTGAGCCGGGCTCGAAGCCGAAGGCGGTCAGCTCGGACTCGACCGAGCCCCAGCCCAGGCCGAGCTCGAGTCGACCGCCGCTGATCCGGTCGAACGTGGCCGCCATCTTCGCCAGCAGCGAAGGGTGCCGGAAGGGCGCGCAGCCGACCAGGTGGCCGAGCCGCAGGGTGGAGGTGGAGGTGGCCAGGGCGGTGAGCAGGGTCCAGCTCTCCAAGGTGTCGCAGGGTGGGGCGCCGGGGGCGAGCAGGTGGTCCATCACCCAGAACGAGTCGAAACCGTACGCCTCCGCGGCCTGCGCCGCGGAGATCATGGTGGCGACGTCGGTCTTGAGCTGAGGCTGGAAGAGGCCGAAGCCGAGACCCGTCACGACGTCAGTCCGTCAGTCCGTCAGGACGTCGATGGCGGCCATCGGGCAGCTGGCGGCGCCGCGCTCCGCAGCCTCCTCGGCGCCGGCGGGCACCTCGAAGTCCGCGCGAGCGGCGAAGCCGTCGTCGTCGAGCAGGTACAGGTCGGCAGCCTGGAGGTTGCACTGCCCCTGACCGTCGCACTGGTCGATGTCGATGTGGATGCGCAAGGCTCTCACTCCTTCTTGGTGGGACGGGGGCCCGCGGGGTGGGCCTGGAGATACGCGCGCAGCTGGCCGCGGTCGGTCTTCTGCATCGCGGTCGTGGGGAGCTCGTCGAGGAGCACGAGCCGGTCCGGTGCCTTGTAGTCGGCCAGCCGCGCCTTGCTCCACACCCGCAGGTCGTCGAGCGTCGGCGGGGCGGCGGGGTCGGCAGGGACGACGAAGGCGACCCCGGTCTCGCCGATCACGGGGGCCGGCTCGCCCACGACCGCCACCTGGCGTACTCGGGGGTGGTCGGCAAGGACGTTCTCGACCTCGAGCGGGTAGACGTTGAACCCGCCGCGGATGTAGAGGTCGCCCGTGCGCCCGACCAGCTGCAGGTTCCCCTCAGGCGTGAACCGGCCGAGGTCGCCGCTGATCAAGTAGCCGTCCTCGTCGAAGGCGGCGGCGGTCAGCTCCGATTCTCGCCAGTAGCCGCGCATGACGCAGTCGCTGAGCACACGGACCCGGCCGACGTCCCCGACGGGCACGCTGTGTCCGGCCTCGTCGGTGACCCGGACCGCGACCCCGGCCTGGGGCCGGCCGACGGTGCGGAACAGCACCCCGGGTGGGTCGCCGGGCTCGGTGCCGCAGATGGTCGGCGACTCGGTCATCGCATAGCGCACCACCAGCGGTACGCCGATCCGGGCGGCGGTGCGCTCGACCAGCTCGGGTGGTGCCGGGGCGGTCGCGACGATGCCGACGCGCAGGTGGGGGAGGGTCTCGCGGCTCACGCCGGGCTGGTCGAGGAGCTTGGCCCATTGAGTGGGTACGCCGCCACCGACCGTGATCCGCTCGGCGCGGAGCACGTCGAACATCCGCGCGGCCGACCAGGGAACAGGGGAGGCGACCAAGGTGATGCCCCAAACGAGCTGGTCCCAGAGCTTGGCCATGTAGCCGGCGTGCGCGAACGGCGTCGCGGTCAGCCGCCGGTCGTACGGCGCGCTCATCACGCCCGCCGCGCGGGCGAAGGCGGCCATGTTGTCGCCGTCGAACCAGGCGCCCTTCGGCAGTCCCGTGGTGCCGCTGGTGAAGATGATCGCGACCGGGTCCTGGCGGGTGACCTCGACGTCAGGGACGTACGCCGCAGCATCCGCCCCCGGCAGCGCCGATCGGGCCAGGACCTCGATGCCGTCCGGCACCGGCGGCAGCCGGGCCGCCTCGTCGCGGACCACGAGCGCGGGCGTGGCCCTGGTCAGGATGGCGGTGACCTCGCGCGGCCCGAGCCGGGGGTTGAGGCCGGTGGTGATCGCGCCGATCATGGCCGCCGCGGCGTAGCAGACGGCGTAGTCGATCCCGGCGGGGAGCATCAGGGCGACCACATCGCCCTTGCCGACGCCGCGGGCATCGAATGCGGCGGCGACGGCGCGTGCCCGAGCCGCCCAGGACGCGAAGCTCATCCGCGAGCCGTCGGGCTCGACGTACGCGTCCTGCTCGCCGTAAGCCTTCGCAGCGGCCTCCAGCAGCGACCGGGTGCTGGCGAACTCCGCGACCTCCAGCGGCGCCGTGCTCCGGGTCGGGGCCGTGGTCATGGCCGCTCGGAGCCGAGCAGCACGGTGCCGCTGGAGCAGAACCAGCCGCCTGTGCCGCTGACGCACGCGATCTTGGCGTCGGGGACCTGCCGTGGCCCGGACTGGCCGCGCAGCTGGCGGACGGCCTCGACGATCAGGAAGAGCCCGCGCTGACCGGGGTGGCAGGCGGAGAGGCCGCCGCCGTCGGTGTTGGTCGGCAGGCTGCCGCCGAGGCGGAGGTTGCCCTTCTCCACGAACGCGCCGCCCTCGCCCTTCTCGCAGAAACCGAGGTCCTCCATGGTCAGCAGGAGCATGTAGGTGAACGCGTCGTAGATCTCGGCGACGTCGACGTCGGCCGGGGTCAGGCCGGCCCGCTGGAAGGCGAGGGGCCCGGTGACCGAGGCGGGTCCGACGGTCATGTCCTCCCACTGGGAGGTCAGCATGTGCGACGTCGCCTCGCCCGCCCCCAGGAACCAGACCGGGTTCGAGCGCAGGTCGGCGACCCGGTCCTCGGCGACGAGCACGGCCGCGGCGCCGCCGTCGGAGCGGATGCAGCAGTGCAGCTTGGTGAACGGGTCGGCGATCATCGGACCGGAGAGCACGTCCTCGACCGTGATCGGGTCGCGGTACATCGCCTCGGGGTTGTCCTGGGCGTTGAACCGGGCCGAGACGGCGACCTCGGCGAGCTGCTCGATCGTGGTGCCGTACTCGTGCATGTGGCGACGGGCCGCCATCGCGTACTTGGAGATCAGGGTGTGCCCGTACGGCGCCTCCCACTGCAGCGGTCCGCGCGAGCCCCAGTTGATGTTGGCGGTGCGCAGCCCCTTGCGCAGGTCGGCGCGCGCCGTGGAGCCGTACGTCAGCAGCACCACGTCGGCGTGACCGGCCGCGATCGCGTCGGCCGCGTGGGCGAGCATGACCTCCCAGGAGGCGCCGCCGACCGAGGTCGAGTCGATCCAGCGTGGCCGGATGCCGAGGTACTCCGCGACGTCGGTCGGGGGCAGCGTGCCCTGGCTGGTCGAGCCGAGCCCGTCGACCTGGTCGGGGCGCAGCCCGGCCTCGGCCAGGGCCCGGCGGCTGGCCTGCCCCATCAGCTCGTAGGGGTTCTTGTCATCCACTCGGCCGACGTCGGACAGCGCGACACCGGCGATGGCGACTCTGCGGTTCACTGGGGTGCTCCCTGCTCGAGAAGGTCGGCGAGGACGTGCGTCGGCTCGCCGAACAGATGGCTGATGACGTGGGCACGCTTGAGGAACAGATGCGCATCGTGCTCGTAGGTGTAGCCCATGCCGCCATGCACCTGGATCGCCGCAGCGGCGTTCTCGATGGCCGCCCTGGCGGCGACCGTCTTGGCGGCCAGGGCCTGGAAGAGCGCGTCGGGGCGTCCGGTCTGGACGCAGACGGCGGCGAAGAGGGTCTGCGACATGGCCGCGTCGGACGCCACCGCCATGTCCGCACAGGCGTGCTTGATCGCCTGGTGCACACCGATCGGGCGGCCGAACTGCACGCGCAGCTTCGCGTGCTCGGTGGCCATCGTGGTGACCGCGGAGGCGAGCCCCGACAGCCCGGCAGCGGTCAGCACGACCGCCCGCAGCCAGATCGGGTCGTCCTCGCTCGGCAGCCAGTGGCGCACGGGTGCCGCGGCCGCGTTCGCGGTGGCCAGCCGGATGCCCGGATCGGAGGGGATCAGCTCCTCGATCTCGCCGAGTTCGCCGGTCTCGACGATCGCGGCGCCCTGTTCGGTGACGAGCAGGACCTGGCCGACGCCGACGCAGTCGATGAGGTCGAAGGTGCCCTTGATGCCCTCGGGTCCGATCTCGCCGTCTCCGCGGAGCTCGGCGAGCCCGACCATCGCAGAGCCGTCGGCGATCCGCGTGGCGAGCTCCGTGTCGCCGCACCCGGCCGCGACCCGGGCGGCGAGCGTGGAGGCCAGGAACGGTCCGGGCGCCAGATGCTCCGCGAGGGCGGCGAAGAGGAGCGCCTCGTCATCGAGGCCGAGGCCGGAGCCGCGGTGCTCCTCGGCGAGGCCGAGGGTGAGCAGGCCCATCTCGGCGCCCTCGCGCCAGGCCGCGGCGTCGACTGCGGACGGCTGCCCGTCGCGTGTCCGGATGGCCTCGATCGGCATCCGCGACTCCAGGAAGTCGGTGGCCGCGGCGATGAGCTCGCGCTGGTCTTGTGAGGGGAGGAGGTCCATGTCAGCTCTCTTTCCTAATGCCGCTCATCGCGGCAGACCGAGGACGCGCTCCCCGATGATGTTGCGCTGGATCTCGGAGGTGCCTCCGCCGATGGACTGCGAGAAGGAGTAGAAGTAGTTGCCCACCCAGCCGTGCTGGTCCCACCGCGACGTGCCGCGCAGCGCGTCGGCCCCGACGATGTCCATCGCCAGCGCGGCGATCTCCTTGCACAGGTCGGCGTAGTAGAGCTTCAGCATCGAGCCGCGCGGACCTGGGGTGTCGGCCTTCATGGTGTGGCAGATGCCGACGTACGTCATCGCGCGCAGCGACGCGACCGAGGCGCGTGCCCGGGCCAGTCGGCGGGCGATCTCGTCGTCGGCGATCGCCGGCCGGCGCCCGTCCGGTCCGGTGTGGTCGCGGGAGAAGTCGATGAGGTCCTCGACCACCTTCGCGAGCCTGACCTGGTTGGCGGTGAACGCGGTGCCGCGCTCGAAGGAGAGCGTCGACATGGCCACGCTCCACCCGTCGTCGACGTCGCCGACGACGTTGGTCAGCGGGATGCGTACGTCGTCGTAGAAGACCTCGCAGAACTCCGCGCCGCCCTCCATCGTCCTGATCGGGCGGACCTCGATCCCGGGGGTGTGCATGTCGCAGATGACCCAGGTGATGCCCTGGTGCTTCGACCCGGTGCTGTCGGTGCGTACGAGCAGCTCCTGGTAGTCCGCGCAGGCCGCCGAGCTGGTCCAGATCTTCTGTCCGTTGACGACCAGGTGGTCGTTGTCGACGACCGCCTTCGTTCGCAGCGCGGCCAGGTCGGAGCCGGCCTCGGGCTCGGAGAAGCCCTGGCACCAGATCACCTCGCCCTTGAGGATGCGGGGGAGGTGGAAGGACTTCTGCTCCTCGTTGCCGCGCAGCATCAGGGTCGGTCCGGCGTGGCTGAGCCCGACGAAGCAGGCGTCGATGCCGGGGAAGCCCTGGGCGGCGTACTCCTCGTACCAGATCAGCTGCTGGAGCAGGGTGAGCCCGCCACCGCCGTACTCGGTGGGCCAGGCGATGCCCGCCCAGCCGCCTTCCCACTGCGTACGCTGCCAGGCGAGGTCGTACTCGCGTATTCCGGCGTCGTCGCGAGGTCGGGGCTCGCGGGGCTTGTTCTCGGTGAGCCAGGTGCGCACCCGTTCACGGAACTCCACCTGTTCTTTCGTGAAGTCCAAATCCATCGGCAGACCTTCCAGGCAACGGACCCTCTCGGTCCGGGAGACATAGGAACACTCTAGGTGACATTAGCGTCAGATAACAGTCCTGGGGTCAAAGAGATCCATACTGCTTCGCCAGTCCTTCGGCGCCGCGGGCCAGCAGGGTGACGTCAGCTCCGACGAGGACGAAGCGGGCGCCGGCGGCCAGGTAGCGACGGGCGATCGTCTCGTTGAACGCGTTGACCCCAGCAGCCTTGCCTGAGGCGGCAATCGTCGCGATCGTGCGCTCGATCGTGGCGACGACATCGGGATGCTCGGGCTGGCCGAGGCGGCCGAGGGACGCGGCCAGGTCGGCGGGTCCGATGAAGACCCCGTCGATCCCTTCGACGTCGAGGATCTGGGGCAGGGCGTCGAGACCGGCGGCCGACTCCACCTGGACGGTGACGCTCAATGTGGTGGACGCGGTCGTCAGATAGTCGGAGATCCGGTTCCACTGCGAGGCTCGTGCGAGCGCGCTGCCGACCCCGCGGATACCCTCGGGTGGATAGCGCGTGGCCGCGACCACGGCCCTGGCCTCGTCGGCCGACTCGATCATCGGCACGATCAGGTTGGTCACCCCGAGGTCGAGGAGCTGCTTGATGGCGACCGGGTCGAAGACGGCCGGGCGCACCAGCACCTCGACCGGGTAGGCGGCCACCGCCTGGAGCTGGGCCAGCGTCGAGCGTAGGTCGTTGGGAACGTGCTCCTGGTCGAGCATCAGCCAGTCCAGGCCCGACCCGGCGCAGATCTCCGCGGTGTAGGCGCTTCCCGACGCGATCCACATCCCGGCCTGGGGTCGCTCGCCGAGTCGTTCGAGCCAGCGGTTCATGACAGCTCCTCACGGGCGAAGGCGCACGAGACGGTGCCGAGCGGGCCGTAGTCGGCAACGAACGTGTCGCCCGGCAGGGCGAAGACCGGCTTGGTGAACGAGCCGGCGAGGATCACCTCGCCCGCCTGCAGCGACACCCCGTGGGGCGCGAGCCGATTGGCCAGCCAGGCGACGCCGTTGGCGGGGTGGTTGAGCACCGCGGCGGCGACGCCCGACTCCTCGATGGAGGCGTTGCGCAGCAGCAGGGCGGAGACCCAGCGCAGGTCGACGTCGTGCGGGCGTACGACCCGGCCACCGAGCACGATGCCCGCATCGGCTGCGTTGTCGGCGATGGTGTCGACGATGGTACGCAGGTGGCCCGTCTCCGGATCGCTCATCTGCACCCGGGCGTCGAGGATCTCCAGTGCCGGGGTGACGTACTCGCTGGCGCGCAGCACGTCGTAGAGCGTGACGCCGGGACCGGTCAGGTCCGCACCGAGCACGAAGGCCAGCTCGACCTCGACCCGCGGCTGGATGAACCGGCCGGCCGGGACCGTGCCGCCGTCGTCGAAGAACATGTCGTCGAAGATGGCCCCGTAGTCGGGCTCGTCGATGGAGACCGCCCGCTGCATGACCTTCGAGGTCAGCCCGATCTTGCGGCCCCGAACGGCCCGGCCGTCGGCGACCTTCAGGTCGACGAGCGCGCGCTGCACGGCGTACGCGTCCTCGATCGTCATCTCGGGGAAGTCCAGCGAGAGCTGGCGGATCGGCTTGCGAGCCTGTTCGGCCTCGTAGAGCCGCTGCGCGCACTCGGCGATGGTCTCGGGAAGCATCGGGGCGCTCACTTGGACAGGAAGGCGATCGCGGCCGGGTTGAACGTGGCCGGGTCCTCGAAGTGCGGCCAGTGGGCCACGCCGGGCATCTCGAGCACGTCGGAATCGGGGATGAGCCGAGAGACGGTGCGCGCCGTGCTCATGTATTCGCTGTGGTCCTTGCCCGCCGCGACGACGAGCGTCGGGGCCTGGATCGTCTTCCACGCCTCCTCGGGGATGAGGTTGCGATCGCGAGCCTCGGCGTCCTGCAGGATCAGCAGCCGGTCGATGGTCTCGCGGGTGTCGTCGCGGCGGTAGATCGCCTGGCGCAGCGCGATCAGGTCGGGGAGGCGGTTGGCCTCCTCGGCGATCAGATGGGCGAAGACCTTGTGGATCGAGTCCCAGGTCGGGTTCTGCACCGCGGCGGTGCGCTCGGCCCGGATCCGGGCCATGTTGGAGGCCGTGGCGATCAGCCCGGCCGGCGACATCAGGATCATCCGGTCCACTCGCTCCGGGTGGGATACGGCGGTGGCCGCGCAGACCCATGCGCCCAGCGACATTCCGATGAAGTGTGCCTTCTCGATGCCGAAGTGGTCGAGCACGCCGAGGGCCTGGCGGACGTAGACCGGGATCTCGTAGTCGTAGTCGGGCTTCTCGGAGAAGCCGTTGCCGACCATGTCGACGGCGATGCAGTGGAAGTGCTCGGAGAGCGCGGACAGGTTGGGCGCGAACGTCTCCCAGTGGCCGCCGGTGCCGTGCAGCATGATCACCGCCGGCAGGTCGGGGGAGCCCGCCTCGGCGTACCGGGTGCGGACGCCGCCGATCTCGACGAAGCCCTGCCGGAAGTCGAGCTCACGCAGGAATCCCCAGATGCTGCGGTGGTCCGCGGGCTGATCGGTGGCGGTCTGCGTGGTCGTAGCGGTGCTCAACGTGGTCTCGCTCATCGGTGAACCTTCCGGTATCGGGTGCGTCACGGCCTGTGGCGCGAGTCTCAATCTGACGACTCCGTCTTAATAGTACGTCTGAGTCGTAGTCTGCCGTCGCTCCGCCTGTTTGGCCAGTCTTTGGCGGGCATTGGGGCCTCGTCTCGGTCTGTCTCCAATGCTTCACAGGGGCTTGTTTCTGACAGTCGTATGCGATAAAACATGAGAGCCATCGATCCAATGAGTTCCAGTGAGTAGGTCAGCAGACGCAATGACGCAGGAAGAGCGCATCCGCCCGGTCATCCGGCAGGAGCTGGCGACGCTGGCCAACGAGTTCGCCGTCGTCCGCGTCTCGCTGGACACCACGGGCAATGGCCCGCGTCTGCTCGTCGAGGACGTCGAGACGGGCGAGCAGATCTTCCTCTCCCCGCTCGAGCTCGCCTGCCTGACCCAGGCCACCCCGGACGACCGGGTGGAGTGGATGCGCGTCGGCGCCTACCGTGACGAGCGCCCCCCGCGTCCTGAACCCACCGGCGAACCCGAAGGCGTGCAGTGACCTCCGCCGATGTGGCCCTGGTCGGGCTCGGCATGACCGAGATGTCGCTGACCCCCGGGCGTACGCCGCAGGGGCTCGCCCGCGAGGCCGTCGGCCTGGCGCTCGCCGACGCCGGGCTGACCCGCGCCGACGTCGACGGGCTGCTGGTCGGCACCTCCCAGGGCGTGCGCCCCGACCGGCTCGGCGTCACCTTCGCCGCCCAGGGCGGCTTCGGCGACCTGCGCCTGCTCGAGCACGTCGAGATCAAGGGCGCCACGACCATCGCGATGATCCAGCGCGCCGCCCTGGCCATCGCGACCGGGGCGGCGAGCACCGTCGTCTGCGTCTTCGCCGACGCGCCGCTGGTGGCGGGCAAGGGCGCCGGCTCGACCTACGCCCACAGCGGCGGCCAGTCCGGCGTACGCGGCCTGGAACGTGCCTCCGGCGTGCTCGGCTCGGTGCCGACGTACGCCCTGCTCGCCCAGCGCTGGATGCACGTCAGCGGCGGCACCCCTGAGGACCTGTGCGCCGTCGCGGTGACCACCCGCGCCTGGGCGCTCGGCAATCCCGCTGCCGTGGTGCGCAAGCCGCTCGACGCCGAGGGCTACCTCGCCGCGCCGATGATCGCCGACCCGCTGCGCCGGCTCGACTGCGCCCGCCCGGTCAACGGCGCGGTCGCGGTCGTGGTCACCGGCGACCCCGGTCTCGGCAACCCGATCCGGGTGAACGTACGCGGCACCGGCCGCGCGCACCCCGTACGCCACCGCCGAGCGGGCCGAGAGTCCTGGTTCGGCGGCGGTCGCCGGGCGGTCGACGATGCGCTCGACGCCGCCCGGATGACTCGCGGCGACCTCGACGTCGCTGAGCTCTACGACCCGTTCTCCGTGGTCACCCTGATGCTGCTGGAGGAGTACGCGCTCACCGGAGGCGTGCCCGCCGGCAAGTTCGTCGCGTCCGGCGAGACCAGTCGCGGGGGAGCGCTGCCCACCAACACCGGCGGCGGCCAGCTCTCCGGCTTCTACCTCCAGGGCATGACTCCGCTGGCCGAGGCGCTGGTCCAGCTCCGCGGCGAGGGCGGAGAGCGCCAGGTCGACGGCGCCGCCACCGCCCTGGTCGGCGGCATCGGCGGTCGCATCGACCATCACGCGGCCCTCATCCTGGAACGTGCGGCATGACGACCGACTGGCTCCTGAGCGAGACCCTCGCCCCGCAGGTCGAGGGCGACCTGCTCGCCCCGCTCTACGAGGCGGCCGCGCACGGCGTACTCGCCCTGCCGTTCTGCGGCGAGTGCAGCACACCGCTCGACCTCGACCAGCAGGTCTGTGACGGCTGCGGTGCCGACGAGATCGCCTGGCGGCCGGTCGAGCCGGCCGGGACGGTCCACTCCGCGACCCGCGTCCACCGCCGCGAGCCGGGGCTGGTGGTCGCCGAGGAGCCCTACCCGGTGCTCGACGTCGAGCTCTCCAGCGGACACCGGCTGATCATGACGACCCGCACCGCACCGCCGGGTCTCCCACGTATCGGCGACCCGGTCGCCGTCGTCTTCCGCGAGCTGGGTGGGGTCTCCATCCCAGCAGCACTCACCACCCCATCCACATCGGAGGTCACCCCATGACCACAACGGACCCAGAGGTCCCGACCAGCGGGGCGTTCGACGTCTCGACGATCGTCAAGAACCATCGTGTGCACGGGTCGGTCTACACCTCCCCGGAGATCTTTCACCGGGAGATGGAGACGATCTTCCGCACCGGGTGGGTCTACGTCGCCCACGAGAGCGAGGTGGCGGAGGAGGGCGACTACCTGACTCGCCGGATCGGCCGCGACCCGGTGGTCGTCTCGCACGGCAAGGACGGCGTGATCCGGGTCCTGCTCAACCGCTGCAGCCACCGGGCCAACCGGCTGTGCAACGCCGAGTCGGGCAACGCGACCTCCTTCCGCTGCCCCTACCACGGCTGGACCTTCAGCAACGACGGCTCCCTGATGGCGGTGCCGATGCGCGGCGGCTACGGCGAGGAGTTCGCCAAGGTGCGCGAGCAGCTCGGCATGGCCGAGGCCCCCCGGGTCGACAGCTACGGCGGCTTCGTCTTCGCCTCGCTGGCTTCCGAGGGCATCTCGCTCAAGGAGCACCTGGGCGCCGCGATGGGCGCGATCGACCGGGTTCTCGACCTCTCGCCCACCGGCAAGATCGACCTCAGCCGGGGCTGGATGAAGCACCACCACCACGCCAACTGGAAGATGGTCGTGGAGAACAACGTCGACGGCTACCACGCGCTGTTCACCCACGCCTCGGTCTACGACGCGATCCGCCCCGCGAAGGTCTCCCACGTCCCGGCGAAGGTCAAGACGGTCGTCCGTGACCTCGGCGGCGGCCACTCCGAGATCGACTACTCCGCGGAGTACCGCAAGCTCGACGAGGAGTTCGTCTGGTACGGCCGGATCCCGCGCGCCAAGCTCCCCGAGTACGTCGAGGCGCTGGAGGCGGCCCACGGTCCGGAGAAGGCTCACGACGCTCTCGTCGTCGGCCCCGCGCACACCCTGATCTGGCCCAACCTGTTCCTCGCCGAGATGAACGTCATGTACGTCGAGCCGATCGCCACCGACGAGACGATCGCCTACACCGCCGCCGTCGTCATCCCGGGCCAGGAGAAGCTCAACCAGCGCACCATGCGCCGATCGGAGGGCGCGATGGGCCCGGCCGGCTTCCTCATCGCCGACGACGGCGAGATCGGCATGCGCAACCAGGCGGGCCTGGCCGCCCGCAACCCGGAGTGGCTCGAGCTCTCCCGGGGGCTCGAGACCGACGTCACGGACGAGACCGGGATCGTCAACAGCGACAAGAGCGCCGAGACCCCGCAACGCGGCTTCTACCGCCAGTGGGCCAGCGTCGTAGGACAGGAGATCCCCGCGTCATGACGATGATCGCAGCTCAGGACCAGCCCGCGTACCCGCGGAATCAGGTGGCCGCCCCCGGGCCGCTGCCGGCACCCGATGCCGACGTCGCCGCATACCTCTTCTATGAGGCCCGGCTCGCCGACGAGGGCCGCTACTCCGAGTGGGAGGAACTCTGGGAGGACGACGCCCTCTACTGGGTGCCGATGCACCCCGACGACGACCCGAAGATGAAGCTCTCCTACATCTATGACAACCGCAATCGGATCAAGAGCCGCGTCGCCCAGCTCAACACCGGCAACCGGCACTCCCAGACGCCGCCCTCGGTGATGCGGCGGCTGCTCAGCAACATGGAGGTCCTCGACGCCGACGAGTCCACCGTCACCGTCGCCTCCAACTTCGCCCTCTTCGAATACCGCTACGAGCAGCGGGTCTGGGCCGGTCGGGTCGTCCACAAGGTCAGGCGTACGCCGGAGGGCCTGCGCCTGGTCAACAAGACGGTCCACCTGGTCAGCGCCGGTGGTCCCGTCAACACCCTGGCCTTCCTGATCTGACCAGCCGGTCAACCCCGTACGAACCAGAATGTGAGGCAGCCCGTGCTGATCGGTCAGATCTCGACCAACAATGCCCGCCGCGTCCCGGACAAGGATGCGATCGTCGTGGACGGTCGCACGCTCTCGTGGGCCGATGTCGACGAGCGCGCCCGGCGCTTGGCCAACCACCTGGCCGGGGCCGGCCTCGGCAAGGGCGACCGGGTCCTGGTGATCGCCCGCAACACCGTCGAGTGGCCCGAGATCGTCTTCGCGCTCGCGAAGGCCGGGTTCATCGCGGTTCCGGTCAACATCCGGCTGGCGGCCGACGAGCTGGCCTACGCCCGCGACGACTCCGGCGCGCGGGGTGCGGTCATCCACACCGACCAGGTGGAGCGGTTCGGTGAGGAGCTGAAGAATCTCGACGTCGTGCTCGAGATCGGCGGCGCCGGCGTCGGCACCGACTACGAGTCGGCCCTGGCCGCCTCGACGGCGACCGACCCGACGCCGGCCGATCTGGTGCCGGACGACCCGCAGTTCATCCTCTACACCAGCGGCACGACCGGCCGGCCCAAGGGCGTGGTCAACACCCACCGCGGGATGCTCGCCCAGGTCGTCGACACCTCGATCGTGACCGAGGCGAACCGCGCGGACGTCTACCTCGCCACGACGCCGTTCTTCACCGCCGGCGGGATGGTGCGCACGCTCTCGTGGACCTATCTGGGTCAGACGATGGTGATCCACCAACGCTTCGACCCGCAGGCCGTCATCGACGAGATCGAGCGCAGCGGGATCACCTTCACGACCTTCATCCCGACGATGCTGCAGCGCACCCTGCGCATCCTGGAGGAGGGCCCGGCCCGCGACATGTCCAGCCTGCGCCGGATCAGCTACGGCTCGGCGCCGGTGCCACCGGGGCTGGCCGAGAAGGCGATGCGGCTGCTCGGCTGTGACCTGCAGCAGCGCTACGGACTGACCGAGTGCGGGGGCCAGGCGACGATCCTCACCCCGCAGGACCATCGCGACATGGTCGCCGGCAAGAACTCGATCCTGACCGCCTGCGGCCAGGAGACGCCGATGTGCTCGATCCGGATCGTCGACCAGGACGGCAACGAACTGCCCACCGGCGAGATCGGCGAGATCGTGATCGTCAGCGACGCCTCCGCGGTCGGCTACTGGAACCTGCCCGAGGCCAGCGCGAAGACGTTCCGGCCCGAGGGGCTGTGGTCGGGCGACCTCGGCTTCCTCGACGAGGAGCGCTACCTGCACGTCACCGGACGCAAGACCGACATGATCATCTCCGGCGGCTTCAACGTCTACCCGGGCGAGATCGAGCGAGTCATCGGCCAGCACCCGGCCATCGACCTGGTCGCGGTCGTCGGCGTCCAGGACCCGGAGTGGGGCGAGACCCCGGTCGCGGTCATGGTGCCGCGCGGCGAGATCGACACCGAGGAGCTCGGCACCGAGATCCAGACGCTGTGCCGCGAGAAGCTGGCCGGCTACAAGCAGCCGCGGCGCTTCGAGTTCCGCACCGAGCTCCCGCTCGGCCCGGCAGGCAAGATCCTCAAGCGCGAGATCGCCGCCGAGCTCAGCGCGGTGGGACGATGACCATGCCCGACAACCTCACCCAGGCGCTGTCCGAGAGCCCGGCGGGCCTCTCCAGCACGACCATCTGGCAGCTCACCCAGGACCGGGCCGAGCTCACCCCCGACGCCGAGTTCGCCGTCGACGAGCATGGCCGACACGTGACCTTCGCGGCGTTCCGAGACCTGGCCGCGGAGCTCGCGGCGGGCATGATCGAGCGGGGCATACGCCGCGGCGACGTCGTCTCCTGGCAGCTCCCGACCAGCGTGGAGTCGATGGCGCTCTCGGTCGCGCTCACTCGGATCGGGGCGGTGCAGAACCCGATCATCCCGATGCTGCGAGCGACCGAGGTCGAGTTCATCACCCGCCAGGTGGACGCCCGGCTGCTGATCGTGCCGAGCAGCTACCGCGGCTTCGACCACGCCGCCATGGCGAAGCAGGTGCAGGCGCGTGTCGACGGCCTCGACGTGCTCGTCGTCGACGACGGCGAGTGGCCGGTCGGCGACCCCGGGAGCATCCCCGAGCCGCGTACCGACCCCGACGCGGTCGGCTGGATCTTCTACACCTCCGGGTCGACCGCCGCCCCGAAGGGCGTCAAGCACAGCGACGCCGGGCTGATCGCCGCGGCGCGTACGTTCGTGGTCAACCTGGAGCTCACCGCGGCCGACCGGCTCGCGGAGTTCGTCCCCGTCGCCCACGTCGGCGGCATCGCGCACATGCTCGATGCGCTGCTGGTGGGCCACGCGCTGATCATGAGCGCGGTCTTCGACCCGGTGGCCTGCGCCGACCTGCTGATCGAGCACGAGGCCACCCTGATCGGTTCGGGGCTGCCCTTCACCAACGCCTACCTGCAGCTGTCGGCCGAGCGCGGGGTCGCGCCGCTCTTCCCGCGCTCTCGGGCGACCCTCGGCGGCGGCTCCGGTCGCCCGCCGGGGCTGAGCGCGGCGACGGCCGAGCGCCTCGGCGGCGTCGGCATCATCTCCGGCTACGGCATGACCGAGTGCCCCTACATCACCTGGGGCACCCCGCACGACACCGCCGAGCAGCACGCGGTCTACGAGGGCATCCCGTCCGGTGGCGGCGAGGTGCGCATCGTCGGGCCCGACGGCGAGGTGCTCGGGGTCGGTGAGACCGGCGAGATCCGGGTACGCGGCCCGCAGCTCTTCCGCGGCTATGTCGATCCTGCTCTCGACGACGGCGCGCTGGACGAGGACGGGTTCTTCCGCACCGGCGACCTCGGCCACCTCGACGCCGACGGCCGCCTCGGCGTCACCGGGCGGCTCAAGGACGTCATCATCCGCAAGATGGAGAACATCTCGGCCCAGGAGGTCGAGGCCGTGCTGGTCGGCGACCCGGCCATCGCCGACGTCGTCGTGATCGGGCTCCCGGACGAGGTCTCGGGGGAGCGGGTGTGCGCGGTCGTGGTGCCGCAAGACCCGGCCGCGCCCCCGACGCTGGAGTCGGTGCGGGCCCACCTGCGCACGACGACCCTCAACGTACGCAAGTTCCCCGAGCAGATCGAGCTGGTCGACACGCTGGCCCGCAACTCGCTCGGCAAGATCGTCAAGTCGGACCTGCGACAGCGCTTCCTCGCTGCCGAGGGGCTCGACCCGAAGACATCGGAGAAGTCATGACGGATCCTCGCTTCAAGACCATCGAGTACGACGTGACCGACCACGTCGCCACGATCACCCTCGACCGTCCCGAGCGGCTCAACAGCTTCAACCAGACGATGACCGAGGAGATCGCGCAGGTGTGGGCCGAGGTCCGCGACGACGACGACATCCGCGTCGCCGTGCTGCAGGCGAACGGCGAGCGGGCCTTCTGCACCGGCATCGACGTGGAGGAGGGCGCGTGGTGGGCCCACCTGAGCCCGTGGAACCAGGAGGACCCGGGGATGTCGCTGGGCCCTCGCCACCACCGGGTGTGGAAACCGGTCATCTCTGCCGTGCACGGCATGGCGGCGGGCGGCGCGATGTACTTCCTCAACCAGTCCGACATCGTGATCTGCTCCGAGGACGCGACCTTCTTCGACCCGCACGCGAACGCCGGCATCGTCTCCTCGCTCGAGCCGATCGGCATGCTCGCCCGCGGCGTGAACCTCGGTGAGGTGTTGCGGTGGGCGCTGCTGGGCAGCGACGAGCGGATGACCGCGGCGACCGCGCTGCGGGCCGGGATCGTCAGCGAGGTCGTCCCGTCTGACGAGCTGCGCGAACGCGCCCAGCAGCTCGCCGGCGAGATCGCCGGCCGCCGCCCCGAAGGGATCCAGGGCACCGTACGCGCGATCTGGGAGTCGCTGGAGATGGTGCCGGCCACCGCGCTCCGCAACGGCCTGTCCTACACGCAGATCGGCAACGCCGGTAGCGGGCGCAGCGACTCCCGTACCAACAAGCGCCCGCCGCGCTTCCGCTGACCACCCGAGCTCGACGAGGAGACCTCTGATGACCACCGAGACCGAGACCGTGCCGGCGTTCAGCCTGCTGATCGGCGGGACCGAGACGCCTGCGAGCAAGGGGCGGACGTACGAGAGCATCGACCCGTACACCGGTCAGCCGTGGGCGGTCGTGCCCGACGGTGACACGACGGACGTCGACCGGGCGGTCGCTGCGGCGCGCGACGCGCTCAACGGGCCGTGGGGCCGGCTCAGCGCCACCGAGCGTGGCCGCCTGCTCCACCGCCTGGCCGACGTGATCGAACGTGAGGCCGACCAGCTCGCCGACTACGAGGTACGCGACGGCGGCAAGCTGCTGCGTGAGATGTCGGGCCAGATGCGTGGCCTGCCCGACTACTACCGCTACTTCGCCGGGATGGCCGACAAGCTGGAGGGGACGGTGATCCCGACCGGTAAGTCCAACTACCTCGTCTACACCACCCACGAGCCGGTCGGCGTGGTCGGCGCGATCACGCCGTGGAACTCGCCGCTCCTGCTGCTCACCTGGAAGCTCGCCGCCGGGCTGGCCGCAGGCTGTACGTTCGTGGTCAAGCCCAGCGACCACACCCCTGTCTCGACCCTGGCCTTCGCCCGGCTCTTCGAGGAAGCAGGGTTCCCGCCGGGCGTCATCAACGTCGTCACCGGATGGGGACCGGAGACGGGGGCGGCACTGGCTGCGCACCCCGGCGTCGACAAGATCGCCTTCACCGGATCCACTGGCACCGGCATCAAGGTCGGTCAGGCCGCGATCAGCAACATGACCCGCTTCACTCTCGAGCTCGGCGGCAAGTCGGCACAAGTCGTCTTCCCCGACGCCGACCTGGACGCGGCCGCCAACGGTGTCATCTCCGGCATCTTCGCGGCCACCGGCCAGACCTGCCTGGCCGGCTCGCGCCTGCTCGTGCACGAGGACGTCGCCGAGGAGCTGGTGGCCAAGGTCGTCGCCCGCGCCTCGAGGATCGTGCTGGGCGACCCGCGCGACCCGGCCACCGAGATGGGCCCGGTCTCCAACGCACCTCAGTACGAGAAGGTGCTCTCCCACTTCGCCGCCGCGCGTGAGGAGGGTGCGACCATCGCGTACGGTGCCGAGCCGGCGGGCGAGCTCGGGGGCTACTTCGTACGCCCGACCGTTCTCACCGACGTCACCCCGCACATGCGTGCGGTCGCCGAGGAGATCTTCGGGCCGGTCCTGGCCGTCTCCACCTTCCATGACGAGGACGAGGCGATCGCCGCTGCCAACGGCACCGACTTCGGCCTGGCCGGCTCGGTGTGGACCAACGACGTCCACCGCGCCCACCGGGTCGCCGCCCGGCTGCGCGCCGGCACGGTCTGGGTCAACGCCTACCGCGCGGTGGCACCCAGCGTCCCCTTCGGCGGCATGGGAGCCAGCGGCGTCGGGCGCGAGAACGGCCTGGAGGCCGTCAAGGACTTCACCGAGACCAAAGCCGTCTGGATCGAGCTCAGCGGGGAGACCCGCGACCCGTTCACCCTCGGCTGACCCACCACCACGAAGGACCATCACCATGTCAGAGAAGATCGAAGCCGTCATCGTCGCTGGTGCTCGCACAGCGATCGGCACCGCCTTCAAGGGCACCCTGCGCGACACCACCGCCATGGAATTGGCCGAGGTCGTCCTCCGCGAGGTGCAGGAGCGCTCGGGCCTCGACGTCGCCGACGTCGACGACATCATCCTCGCCGAGTCGAACTACGGCGGCGGTGACATCGCCCGGCACGCCGCGGTCGTCACCGGCATGACCCAGGTGCCTGGGCAGGCGATCAACCGGCACTGCGCGGGCGGCCTGACCGCGATCGGCAACGCCGCGGCCCAGATCCGCTCCGGAGCCGAGCGCGCGATCATCGCCGGTGGCACCCAGTCGACCTCCACCTCGCCGTTGCAGCAGTTCCGTACGCCCGGCACGCTCGACCAGTTCACCGAACGGTGGATGCCGCCCACGCACCCGGACACGCCCGAGGCCCCCAACATGGACATGTCGATCTCGGTCGGCTGGAACACCGCCAAGGAGGTCGGCCTGACCCGAGAGGAGATGGACGCCTGGGCGTTCCGCTCCCACCAGCGTGCCGTCGCGGCCATCGACGCAGGTGCGTTCAAGGACGAGATCGTGCCGGTCCAGGCCCGCCAGGCCGATGGCACCACCGTCACCTTCGACACCGACGAGCACCCGCGCCGCGGCACCACTCTGGAGAAGCTGGCCTCGCTCAACCCGCTCCACCCCGAGATCGAGGACTTCTCCATCACCGCCGGCAACGCCAGCGGCATGAACGACGCAGCCGCTGCGGTCATGGTGGTCTCCAGCGAGCTCGCCGCCGAGAGGGATCTGGAGGCGCTCGCCGTCGTCCGGGCCTGGGCCGCCACCGCGACCGAACCGGCCCGAATGGGCCTCGCGCCGCTCGACGTCATCCCGAAGGTCCTGGACCGGGCGGGTCTGGCCATCGCCGACATCGACCTGTGGGAGATCAACGAGGCGTTCGCGTCCGTACCGGTCGCGGCCTGCAAGAAGCTCGGCATCGACGAGGAGCGTGTCAACACCGCCGGCAGCGGCTGCAGCCTCGGTCACCCGGTCGCGGCCTCGGGCACCCGCATGGTCATCACCCTGATCAACGAGCTCCGCCGCCGCGGCGGCGGTCTGGCCGTGGCCGCCATGTGCGCGGGCGGCGGTCAGGCAGGAGCGGTCGTCATCGAGGTGCCCGCGCCCGCCGAAGGCAGGTGAGCGCCGTGGACGCGACGGTCGAGGCAGAGCGAGTCAGCCTTCCGGGGGCCGGGCTCCGGCTCGCGGCGGATCGCTGGGCCACCCGTGAGGCGGGGCCGGACCCCAAGGGCGTCGTCGTGCTGCTGCACGGCGGCGGGCAGACCCGGCATTCGTGGCGTCGTACGGGGGAGCGGCTGGCCGTCGACGGCTGGGTGGCGTACTCGGTCGACCTGCGCGGCCACGGGGACAGCGACTGGTCCGCGGACGGCGACTACGGCATGGAGGTCATGATCGCCGACCTGCGCGAGCTCGTCGCCCACATCCGGAGAGTCGAGCCGCAGGTTCCGTTGACGCTGGTGGGCGCGTCCCTCGGCGGCAAGGTCTCCCTGATCGCGGTCGGTGAGGATCCCGCGCTCGCCGAGGCGCTGGTGCTGGTCGACATCGCCGTCCGGGTCGAGCGGAAGGGCGCGGGCCGGGTCAAGGCCTTCATGCAGGGCGCGCCCGAGGGGTTCGGCTCGCTCGAGGAGGCGGCTGCGGCAGTCTCCGCCTACAACCCGCACCGGAGTCGCACCGGAAGCCTCGACGGGCTGCGGAAGAACCTCCGGCTGCGCGACGGCCGCTGGCACTGGCACTGGGACCCGGCGATGATGCGCCTGGACCGGCCCGCCGACGAGGACGTCGACTCCGCGATGAGCGAGGCGATCTACGCCCGCTCGCGGGCCGCATCCCGGCAGATCCGGCAGCCCGTGCTCCTGGTGCGCGGCGTCCAGTCCGACGTGATCTCGGACGCCGGCGTGGCCGAGATGCGCGAGCTGATCGGGCACATCAGCGTCGTCGACGTACGCGAGGCCGGGCACATGGTCGCCGGCGACGACAACGACATCTTCACCGCCAACCTCCTCACCTACCTCGATGAGGCCCTCCAACCATCCGCGAAGGAATGAGCACATGAGCATCGACACCGACGCCGCCAACAAGGTGCTGGGCGGGCTGCGGCCGTTCCCGGTCGCGGTCACGACCATCGACGGCGGCTTCGCCAACGGGCTGATGTCACTCTCGGCGGGTGCCGCCAGCATCGTCCCCGAGGCACCCCGGGCGACGATCAGCCTGACCAAGTACAACCTGACCCACGACCTGGTGGTGAACTCCGGCATCTTCGTGATGCACCTGCTCAGCGCCGAGGACGACCAGATCGAGGAGTCGCTCGAGATCCTGATGACGCTCGGCGGCAGCTCGGGCCGCGACGGCGACAAGCTGGGCAAGCTGCGTACCAAGACCGGGGTGACCGGCGCTCCGGTGCTGCTCGGTGCGCACAGCTACGTCGAGGCGAAGGTGGTCGGCACCCTCGACGTGCAGGAGAGCTCGATCTTCGTCGGTGACGTGGTCGCCGCGGAGATCCTCAACCCCGGCCACCGGCTCCAGATCGGCGAGGCGTGGGGGAAGCTGCCGAAGGAGTGGATCGAGCAGTACGAGACCAACCACGGCCCACAGCTCGACAACGCCCGCACGCGCCGTTTCGCCGAGGACGGCTGATGTCGACGGTGACCGAGCTGGGCCACACCGGCGCCTGGGAGCTGCCCGAGGAGCTGGTTGCTCTGCGCGACACTGTCCGTCGATTCATGAAGGCCGAGGTGCAGCCGCTGGAGTCGACCCTCCCGCACGACACAGCCGGCCTGCCCCGCGACCTGTTGGTCGACCTGCAGGCGAAGGCTCGCAAGATCGGTCTCTGGTCTCTGCAGACCCCCGAGGAGCACGGCGGAGCGGGGCTGAGCCTGCTGGGCCAGGTGGTCGTCGCCGAGGAGGCCGCCAAGTGCCGGATGGGCGCGTTCTTCCCGGCCCTGGGCGCCTTCGGCGGCAACCCGCCGATCGTCATGTACGGGGCCACGAAGGAGCAGTTCGCGCGCTTCGCGCAGCCGATCCTCGACGGCACCGCCACCAAGGCGTACACCGCGATCAGCGAGCCCGGCGGCGGCTCCGACCCGGCCCGGGCGATCCAGCTCAAGGCGGTGCGGGACGGTGACGCGTACGTCCTCAACGGGTCGAAGATGTGGACCAGCCATGCCGACGGCGCCGACTGGGGCGTCGTCTACGCGCGCACCGGCGAGGGCCGCGGCGGCATCTCCTGCTTCATCGTCGAGAAGGACACCCCCGGCCTGAGCATCCGACGGATCGAGGTGATGGCCTCATTCGCACCGTACGAGCTCCACTTCGACGACGTCCGGATCCCGGTGGAGAACCTGATCGGCGAGGAGGGCAAGGGCTTCGCCCAGGCCAGCTCGACGCTGGTCAACGGCCGGATCCTGTACGCCGCCGGCCCGATCGGCATCGCCCAGGAGGCCCTCGACCTGGCCTGCGCCTGGGCCAAGGACCGCGACGTGTTCGGCGGCAAGCTCGCCGACAAGCAGGGCATCCAGTGGATGCTCGTCGACTGCGAGGTCGAGCTGCGCGCCGCGCGGCTGCTCACCTACCAGGCGGCCTGGAACGCCGACCTCGGCAAGGACGTACGCGTCGACGCCTCGGTCGCCAAGATGTACGGCACCGAGGCGGCCTACCGGATCCTCGACCGCTGCATCCAGATCCACGGCGCGCTCGGCCTCGCCGAGGAGCTGCCGCTGGAGCGGTGGTTCCGCGACCTGCGGGTCAAGCGGCTCGGCGAGGGGGCCACCGAGGTCCAGCGCGTCGTCATCGCCCGCGACCTGCTGCGCTGACCCTGGCAACACGACACGAGCGGAGATGGCTGTGAAGACGAACCTGATGTTCCCGATGCGGGCGGTGAAGCGCTTCCCGGAGTGGATCGGCGAGGGCAGCCTCGGTGAGCTGGCCCGTTTCGTGGAGGACGCCGGCTTCGACGGCTTCTCCGTCAGCGAGCACCCCTACCCCGACAAGGCGTGGCTGGCCAACGGCGGGCATCACGCCTTCGACCCGTTCGTCGCGCTCTCCATCGCCGCCGAGGCGACTCGGCGGCTCGAGCTGATCACGTACGTCATGGTCGCCGGCTACCGCAGCCCCTATCTCGCGGCGAAGTCGGCCGCCAGCCTCGACCTGCTCTCCGGCGGCAGACTCACCCTCGGTCTGGCGGCGGGCTACCTGGAGACCGAGTTCGCGGCCCTGGGCGCCGACTTCAAGCGGCGCGGAAAGCTTCTCGACGAGGGTATCGCCGCGATGCGCGCCACTTGGTCGGGGAAGGAGCACGACGGGCCCGAGTTCGGCATCGCCGGGCACGAGTCCCTGCCGTTGCCCGCCCAGCCGGGTGGCCCGCCGATCTGGATCGGGGGCAACAGCAAGGCCGCCCGCCGCCGCGTCGTGGAACTGGCCGACGGCTGGCTGCCGATGGCGCAGTCGGCGCAGACGGCGGCGATCACCCGAACCCCGCCGCTGGAGGACCTCACCACCCTGCGGGCGCTGATCGACGAGCAGAACAAGCGTCGCGCCGACCTCGGCCGAGGGCCGATGGAGGTGAGCTTCGTGCCGTTCGAGAAGGGCCTGCTGCGTACCGGCGCCGCGGAGTTCGCCGCCGCCGTCGCCCCCCGGCTCGAGGAGTATGCCGAGGCCGGGGTCACCTGGCTGACGATAGAGCCGGACAGCCGGTCCTACGCCGATTTCAGGCGCGACGTCGCGGTCATGAGCGAACACCTGCTCCGCTGTTGACGGCCAAAAACTGACACCCGTGACCACATAGCCCGATGCGTCGACCACGCCTCGGGCCATGTGGTCGTACTGTCTTTTTGGGCGAGTAGGTGGCTCAGTTTTGTCCGCGACGTGATCGGCGACACATTTTTCCCTTCGATCCGTAGCGGTAGGCATCCTTCATGATCTAACGTCTGTGTCACTGATCACACTTCCATTCGAAGGGACTGCCGCCGATGACGCAGCATCTCGTGTTCCTCTTGCTCGGCCTCGGCAACGGAGCCGTCTTCGGGGCGCTGGCCCTCGCCATCGTGCTGACCTACCGAAGCTCCGGAGTGCTCAACTTCGGCAGCGGCGCGATCGCCCTCTATGTCGCCTACGTCTACGCCTTCCTGCGCCAGGGGCAGATCCTCCTGCCGATCCCCGGGCTGCCCAACACTGTCGACTTCGGCCAGCCGCTCGGACTCTGGCCGGCGCTGGTCATCTCGCTCGCCTTCGGGGCGCTGCTCGGCCTGCTGCTCTACGTCGCCGTCTTCCGGCCGCTCCGGACCGCGCCCCCGGTGGCCAAGGCGGTCGCCGCCCTCGGCCTCTCGCTGCTGGTCACCGGCCTGCTCGCCGAGAAGATCGGCACCGACGCGGTCGCCGTCGCGCCGATCTTCCCCGTCGAGCAGTGGCGCAGCGGTGACCTCTTCGTCTCCTCCGACCGCGTCTACTTCGCGCTCACCATGCTCGGGCTCGCGGTCCTTCTCGCACTCGCGTTCCGGTTCACGAAGTTCGGCCTCGCCACCCGAGCCGCGGCCGAGACCGAGCGCGGCGCCTACCTCAGCGGCATCTCGCCGGATCGGATCGCGGCCTACAACTGGATGCTCAGCTCGGCGGTCGCCGGCCTGGCCGGGATCCTGATCGCCCCCATCGTCCCGCTGGTCCCCGTCGCGTACACCCTCTTCATCGTCCCGGCCCTGGCAGCAGCGATCGTCGCGCGCTTCCAGTTCGTCATCTGGGCGGTCGTGGCGGGCATCGCGATCGGTGCGCTCCAGTCCGAGGCGCAATACCTGCAGACCGCCTACCCGTCGCTGCCCTCCTCCGGCCTGCCCGAGCTGATCCCGCTGGTCATCATCCTGCTCGTGCTCGTGGTGCGTGCCCGGTCGCTGCCGGCCCGCGGCGCGATCATCCTGCAGACGCTCGGACGTGCACCGCGCCCGCGTCACGTGCTCACGACCACCCTGATCATGACGGCGGTGTCCGTGCTGGCGCTCGTCCTGCTCCAGGACCGCTGGCGCAACGGCCTGATCACCACCTTCATCATGGCGATCATCGCGCTCTCGATCGTGATCGTGACCGGGTACGCCGGCCAGGTCTCCCTCGCCCAGCTGACCATTGCCGGCGCGAGCGGCTTCCTGATGGCGCCGATCGGCGAGCAGCTGCACATCCCGTTCCCCCTGGCCCCGATCGTCGGGGCGTTGGCGGCGATGGTCCTCGGGGTGGTGATCGGGCTGCCGGCGCTGCGCATCCGCGGGCTCACCGTCGCGGTGGTGACCTTGGCGCTCGCCTTCGCCGTCGAGGCGTTCTGGTTCCGGAACCTCGACTTCGTCGGCACCTCGGGCGTACGCGTCGACCCACCGACACTGTTTGGCTGGGACCTCGGCATCGGCGCCGGCGCCGACTATCCACGCATCCGCTTCGGGCTGCTGTGCCTGCTCGTCCTGGTCGCAGTCGCCGTCGGCGTCGCGCGGCTGCGACGCAGCCAGCTCGGTGCGCAGATGCTCGCCGTACGCGCCAACGAGCGCTCCGCGGCCGCGGCCGGTGTCAACGTGGTCCGGATCAAGATCCTGGCGTTCGCGATCGCCGCTTTCGTCGCGGGGCTCGGCGGGTCGCTCATGGCCTATCAGCAGCAGACGATCAGTGAGACGTCCTTCTCGGCGATGGCCGGGCTGTTCCTGTTCGCCACGGTCTACCTCGCCGGGATCACCTCGGTCTCGGGCGGTCTCCTGGCAGGCGTCACCGCGGCCAACGGCATCTTCTTCATCATGATCGACGAGGTCTTCTCGGCGGGCGGCTGGTACCCCGTCGTCGCCAGCGTGCTCCTGGTGTTCACCGTCATCCTCAACCCCGAGGGCATCGTCGGCCCCGCCCACGCCCTGATCGCAAAGCGTCGGCAGACGGTCGGGCGAGACGCCGTCGTCGGCTCGGGCGCCTCCTTCGACGATTCCGAGAAGACCGAGCACGTCGGCATGGACGCCGAGGCCTCCATCGAGCTGGAGCTGCGCGGCGTCGCGGTCCACTACGGCGGCGTCGTCGCGGTCAAGGATGTCTCGATGACCGCGCCGCGAGGCTCCATCGTCGGGCTGATCGGCCCCAACGGTGCGGGCAAGACGACCCTGATCGACGCGATCAGTGGCTTCGCCCCGCACACCGGCGAGATCGTCCTGGCCGGCGAGCCGCTCCAGGATCTCCTGCCCCATCAGCGGATCCGTGCCGGCTTGGGCCGTACATTCCAGGCGATCGAGCTCTACGAGGACCTGAGCGTGCTGGAGAACGTCAAGGTCGGCCTCACCGCCTCCGGTCATCGGCCGGAGGCCCCGGGAGCGCCGAGGAGCGGCGACACCGAGCGGATCGAGGCGGTCTTCCGGCTCCTCGGTCTCGACGCGGTCCGCGAGCGCCCGGCGGGTGAGCTCTCCCAGGGCCAGCGCCAGCTGGTCTCCATCGCGCGTGCCCTGGCCGGCCACCCCCGAGTGCTCCTGCTCGATGAGCCGGCCGGCGGTCTCGACACCGCCGAGAGCACCTGGCTCGCCGAACGCCTGCGGCGGATCCGCGACAGCGGCGTCACGATCATCGTGGTCGACCACGACATGGGCCTGATGCTGAGCCTGTGCGACCAGATCACGGTCCTCAACTTCGGCGAGGTGATCGCGTCCGGTACGCCGGCCGAGATCCGCGTCGACCCCCGCGTCGCCGAGGCGTACCTCGGCTCCCAAGCAGACAAGGTGGCCAC
Source organism: Nocardioides sp. NPDC057767 (assembly GCF_042798275.1). Lineage (NCBI taxonomy): Bacteria > Bacillati > Actinomycetota > Actinomycetes > Propionibacteriales > Nocardioidaceae > Nocardioides > Nocardioides sp. NPDC057767. The sequence continues at coordinate 42,538 of NZ_JBHVKJ010000049.1, forward strand.
GGCATGACGTCGAAGATCGAAGAGTCGGGCGAGCGCCCCACACCGGTGCTCGAGTGCCGGGGACTGGCTGCCGGGTACGGTGCGGTGACGGTCGTGCGAGATCTGGACGTGAGGCTCTCCGCCGGTCAGGTGCTCGCAGTCCTCGGCCCCAATGGCGCCGGGAAGACGACGGTGATGACGACGCTGGCCGGCCTCCTGCCCCGGATCGAGGGCGAGGTGGTGGTCAACGGCACGCCGTTGCCCAGCGCCCGTCCCGGCGCTGCCAACAAGGCGGGGCTCGTTCTCGTCGCCGACGACCGCGCGCTGTTCACCAGCCTCTCGGTCAGAGAGAACCTCCAGATCGCCCAGAAGAGCGGAGGCCCGAGCCTCGAGGCCACCATGGAGATGTTCCCGGCGCTGAAGAAGCGGCTCAAGGTCTCCGCCGGCTCCATCTCCGGAGGCGAGCAGCAGATGCTCGCCGTCGCGAGGGCACTCGTGCAGCAGCCCAAGGTGCTGCTCATCGACGAGATGAGCATGGGTCTGGCCCCCGTCATCGTCGAGGAGCTGCTTCCCGTCGTACGCCGCATCGCCGACGAGACCGGAGCCGTGGTCGTGCTCGTGGAGCAGCATGTCCACCTCGCCCTCGAGGTCGCCGACGAGGCGCTGGTGCTGGTGCACGGCGACGTACGCCTGCAGGGAAGCGCCGCGGAGCTGGCTGTTCACCCCGAGCGGCTCGAGGCGGCCTACCTGGGCGAGGCCGCCGCGGTCTGAAGCCGGGCCCGAGAACCGCTCGGGCACAGGGAAGGAAGGTAGCGCCATGACACGATCCCTCGAGGGCAAGGTGGCCCTCATCAGCGGGACGGGTGGCGGCATCGGTCGCGCCGGAGCGTTGCGCTTCGCCGAGGCCGGCGCCCGGGTGGTCGGCTGCGACGTCGACGCCGAGAGTGCGGCACAGACGCAGGCGCTGGTCACCGAGGCGGGCGGCACGATGATCGATGTCTCGCCGCTCGACCTCGGCGATCTCGAGGAGTGCCGGCGGTGGGTGGACCGGGCGGTGACCGGGTTCGGCCAGGTGGATGTGCTGTGGAACAACGCCTCCACGGGCGCCTTCGGCACCATCGAGTCGATGACGGCGCAGGAGTGGGACCGCTCGATCCGCAACGAGCTCACCCTGGTCTTCCTTGCCACGAAGGCGGCCTGGTCGCAGCTGGGCGCGGGCGGCGGACTGATCATCAACACCGCCTCGGTCGCCGGGCATGGCGGCAGTGTCGCCGGGATCGCTCACTCCGCGGCCAAGTGGGGCGTACGCGGCATGACCCACGTCATGGCCGCCGAGGGCGCCCCGCGCGGCATCCGGGCGGTCAGCATCAGCCCCGGCGTCGTCGAGACGCCCGGTTCTGCCGAGCAGCTCTCCCAGCCCGGGGTGCTCGACGGGCTGCTGGCGAAGTCGCTGGTGCCGCGACTGGGTCAGCCTGACGACATCGCCAAGCTCGCTGCCTACCTCGCCTCGGACGACGCCTCGTTCGCCACCGGCGCCGACTTCCGCGTCGACGGCGGCCTGGTCAACCACTGATCTCCCACACCACCGCCGAGTCGGCTCGTCCTGACG
>NZ_JBHVKJ010000050.1:0-42885 GCF_042798275.1 Nocardioides sp. NPDC057767
CAGGTGGCACACCGGTGCCACCTCGGCCGACGTAGCCGACGCCTCGGCTGGACGGGGTCAGTCGTCCTGCGTCTTGCCCGGGAGATCGAGCATCCGCTGGAGAGCCAGCTTGGCGTAGTGCTCGGTGTCGGCGTCGACCTCGATGCGGTTGACGACCTGCCCCTCGACCAGGGACTCCAGCGCCCAGACGAAGTGGGGCAGGTCGATGCGGTTCATCGTCGAGCAGTAGCAGACGGTGCGGTCGAGGAAGACGATCCGCTTGTCGGGATGGGCGGCGGCCAGACGCTTGACCAGGTTGAGCTCGGTGCCGATCGCCCAGGCCGAGCCGGCAGGAGCGGCCTCGATGGTGTTGATGATGAACTCGGTCGAGCCGACCAGGTCGGCCTTGAGGACGACCTCGTGCTGGCACTCGGGGTGGACCAGGATCTGCACGCCCGGGATCTCGGCGCGCAGGTCGTCGATGGTGTCGGGGGAGAAGCGGCCGTGGACCGAGCAGTGGCCCTTCCACAGGATCACCTTCGCCGCCCTGAGCTCCTCGGGGCTCACGCCGCCGCCGGGCTTGAGCGGGTCCCACACGACGCAGTCGTCCAGCGACATGCCGAGCTTCAGGACCGCGGTGTTGCGGCCGAGGTGCTGATCGGGGAAGAAGAGGACCTTGGCGTCGTCCTTCTGCTCGAAGGCCCACTCCAGCACCGCCTGAGCGTTGGACGAGGTGCACACGACGCCGTCGTGGCGGCCGCAGAACGCCTTGATGTCGGCCGAGGAGTTCATGTAGGTCACCGGCACGACCTGCTCGGCCACGCCCGCCTCGGAGAGCGCCTCCCAGGCCTTCTCGACCTGGCCCAGCCGTGCCATGTCGGCCATCGAGCAGCCGGCGGCGAGGTCGGGGAGGATGACCGCCTGTGACGGCGAGGTGAGGATGTCGGCCGACTCGGCCATGAAGTGCACGCCGCAGAAGACGATGTACTCCGCGTCCGGACGGGCGGCCGCGTCGCGCGCGAGCTTGAAGGAGTCGCCGGTCACGTCGGCGAACTGGATGACCTCGTCGCGCTGGTAGTGGTGTCCGAGGACGAACACCTTCTCGCCCAGTTTCTCCTTGGCGGCGAGAGCGCGCTTGACCAGGTCGGGGTCGGAGGCCGCCGGCAGGTCGCCGGGACACTCGACGCCACGCTCGGAGTTCAGGTCGGTGCCGCGCCCCAGGGGGAGCAGCGGGAGGTCGACAGTCGTCATGATGACGATAATACATGTCGAGGGCTGGGACCCCTGGTGGCGTGGGTCACATCGTGGTCGGGGCGGTGTGGTCGTCAGGCGCGCAACGGGCGGACGGCTTCCCAGGCCGGGTCGGTGTCGACCCGGGTGATCACATCGCCGTGGGCCCAGCCGCCGACCGTCTCCTCCAGCCGCTGCGGGGCAGAGGTGGTGGGGTCGACGTAGGCGTGCAGAAGGCGTACGCCGTTGGTGGTCTCGTGAGCCACGACCCGGCCGTCGGCGCCGAGGGTCGTGGCGAGCCGGTCCTCGAGCTGACTCAGCTCGTGCAGCGCGTCGGCCGAGGGGAGGCCGCGCTCGGCGAAGCCGACGTAGGGCACCATCACGCCGACGTGGTGGGTCAGGTTGGGCGCCGTCACCGGGTGCAGCGGCACGACCGCGCTCGCGATCACCGGACCCTGGGGGCTCTCCCCGTGGAGCAGCACCCAGGCCGGGTTGCCGTCGGGGTCGACGTACTCCTTGCGGAGGTTCCGCACCGCTGCCCGCAGCCCGTCGAGGCCGAAGCCGTCACGGGGGCGGGCGGTGGTGGTCTCGACCTCGCCGATCCACAGCTCGGTGCTGGACTCGCCCAGCGTGGTGTCGAGGGCGTGGAAGGCGACCTGCAGCCGGGCGTCCTCGGCGAGTTCGGGGAAGGCCGGGTGGAAGAGGGTGAGATCGAAGTGGGCGCCCTTCTGGCGGGCGCCGACGAGCACGTCGGCGAGCCGGAGCGCGTCGCCCCCGGGTGTGGTGAGCACGGCCTCGACCGGATCGTCGACCGGCGGGCGCTGGTCGCTGAACTCCCAGGGCGAGACGCCGTCGGGCTCGGGCGCGGCGAGCAGCCAGCGGCGCGCGAGCGCGCGATGGTCCGGGTTGCCGCCGGCCGAGACGACCAGCAGCCGCCCGCCCAGGGGGCCGGGGCCGACCTCCCAGCTCAGGCCCGCCTCCATCGCGTCGACCCGTCGTGCCAGCAGGGTGACCAGGGCGTCCTGGTCGTCGGCATCGAGCGCGGCACCGCAGGCCAGAGAGCCCTTCTGGGCCCACCAGGTCCAGAAGGCACTGATCCGCCTGCTCTCTGAGTCCCTGGCGCCGCGTCGCCCGAAGATCCGCACGAAACGACCTTAACGCGACGCATGTGCGTTGGTTACGACATCGACAACGGTCCTGGAGCGCCCCTCGGCTTCCGTACGCGGGTAGGTTTCGGCCATGCGAGTGCTGATCGCCCCCGACAAGTACGCAGGCACGCTCACCGCCTCCCAGGCCGCCTCCGCGATCGCGGAGGGATGGCGGCGTACGGCTCCCCGGGACGAGCTCTCGCTGGCCCCGATGGCTGACGGAGGACCGGGATTCCTCGAGCTGCTGCACGACGTGCTGGGCGGCGACCTCCGGGAGGTCGAGGTCAGGGGGCCGCACGGCGAGCCGGCGTCGGCGCAGGTGCTGGTCGACGGCGGCACCGCCTATGTCGAGTCGGCTCAGGCCGCCGGTCTGCACCTGACCGGCGGGAAGGGCGCCGAGCAGGCGACCTCGTACGGGGTGGGGCAGCTGCTCCTCGCCGCCCGCGACGCCGGGGCGAGCACGGTCGTCGTCGGTCTCGGCGGCTCGGGCACCAGCGACGGCGGAGCGGGACTGCTGGCCGCCCTGGGCGCCACCGCGGACCGGCCGCTCGACGCCGGTGTCGCCGGGCTGGAGGGCGTCACCGAGGTCACGCTGCCCGAGCCGCTGGGCCTCGACATCGTCGTCGCCAGCGACGTGGACAACCCGCTGACCGGACTCTTCGGCGCGGTCAAGGTCTACGGCGCGCAGAAGGGGCTGGCCGAGGAGACCATGCCGCGCTGGGACGGCGCGCTCCAGGACCTGGCGGCGGCGACCTCCCGCAAGACCGCGACCGAGAAGGGTGCCGGCGCAGCCGGCGGGATGGGATTCGCGCTGCTGCTCCTCGGGGCCACCCGCCGGTCCGGTTTCGACGTCGTCGCCGACCTGCTGGGGCTGCCCGAGCTGGCCGCCCGGGCCGATCTGGTGATCACCGGCGAGGGGTCCTTCGATCCGCAGAGCGCCGCCGGGAAGGTGCCGGCCGGAGTGGCGAGGCTGGCCGAGCAGGCGCTGCGGCCCTGCATCGTGCTGGCGGGGAAGGTCAGCATGAGCGGTCGGGAGATGCGTACGCTCGGGGTCGATGCCGCCTACTCGCTCGTCGACAGCGTCGGGGAGGAGCGGGCACTGAGCCAGGCGTACGACTCACTGGTCCAGGTCGCCGCCCGGGTCGCCCGGACGTGGTCCGCCGACCACCGGGAATAACCGCGGATGTGCGACGATTGACCTTGAGACACAACCCGCACCCACGCACAGGGAGCCCAGCTACATGACCGAGCAGACGACCGAACGCCGCGCCGACTCCATCAACCTGAGCGACGTTGCCGCCGCGAAGGTGAAGAGCCTCCTTGAGCAGGAAGGCCGCGACGACCTGAGCCTGCGCATCTCCGTGCAGCCCGGTGGCTGCTCCGGCCTGCGCTACCAGCTCTTCTTCGACGAGCGCACCCTCGATGGTGACGTCGTCACCGACTTCGACGGCGTGTCCGTCGTCGTCGACCGGATGAGCGTCCCTTACCTCAACGGCGCGATGATCGACTTCGTGGACAGCATCGAGAAGCAGGGGTTCACCATCGACAACCCCAACGCCACCGGATCATGCGCCTGCGGCGACTCCTTCCACTGATCTGAGGCGCCCGGCACGCACGCTGGCCGCGTTGCGAGCGCTTCGACGACCGCTTCGCTCCAAGGTCGCCTTCGCGCTCGCGCCTTGCCATCGCACGCACCGGACACCTCAGATACGTACGAAGTACGTCAGCAGCCCCTGCCTCACGGCAGGGGCTGCTGGTATTTGGTGGCCCCGCTCGAGGGGCCGAGACCGGTCAGGTCAGGGCGAGATCGTCGGCGACGTGCCCGATGGCCTCGAGCATGGCGGCGTCGCGCGGCTCGCGGGACTGCATCCGCACCGCGGGCGCAGGCCGGGCGGTCTCGCGTGCCCGTGGCGCGGGTAGCCGCAGCGCGCTGTCGGCGGCGGCGCAGTCGGCGCAGAGCTGCGCGGGGCTGTCGAGGTCGTCGTACGGAACGCGCATGTCTGTCATGCAAACGACGGTAAGCACTACCAACGGGTAGCAGAAGGCCGACTCGGCGGTAATATTCATCTCCCGTCCACGGTCGAGCCTTAACGTCGCCCGACGCCTCGCCGGTAGGGTTCCGCGCATGTCCGGTTCACTCCTGATCGCAGGCTCCATCGCCACCGACCACCTGATGAGCTTCGGTGGAAAGTTCGCCGACTCGCTGGTCGCCGACCAGCTCGACAAGCTCTCGGTGAGCTTCCTGGTCAACGACCTCGAGATCCGCCGCGGTGGGGTCGGTGCCAACATCTCCTTCGGCCTGGCCAACCTCGGCCTCTCGCCGGTGCTCGTGGGTGCGGTCGGTGAGGACTTCGCCGACTACCGCTCCTGGCTCGAGCGCCACGGCGTCAACTGCGACCACCTGCGCGTCTCCGAGACGCTGCACACCGCGCGGTTCGTGTGCACGACCGACACCGCGATGGCGCAGTTCGCCAGCTTCTACCCGGGCGCGATGGCCGAGGCCCGCGAGATCGAGCTCGGCCCGATCGCGGAGAAGGTCGGCGAGCCGTCCTTCGTCCTGGTCGCTCCCGACGACCCCGACGCGATGAAGCGTCACACCGAGGAGGCCCGCCAGCGCGGCTACACCTTCATCTCCGACCCGAGCCAGCAGCTCGCCTTCGGCGACGGTGAGCTGATCCGCGAGCTCGTCGACGGCGCCGCCTACCTGTTCACCAACGAGTACGAGTCGCACGTCCTCGAGCAGAAGACCGGCTGGTCGGCCGAGGAGGTCCTGGCCCGGGTCGGCACCCAGGTCACCACGCTCGGCAAGGACGGCGTACGCATCCAGCGCAAGGGCGAGGACCCGATCCAGCTGCCGGCCGCGAAGAACGTGAACGCGATCGAGCCCACCGGCGTCGGCGACGCCTTCCGTGCCGGCTTCCTGGCCGCGCTGGCCTGGGACTGCGAGCTCGAGCAGGCCGCCGAGGTCGGTTGCGTCCTGGCCGCCTACTGCGTCGAGACCGTCGGCCCGCAGGAGTACTCCTTCACCGCCGAGGAGTTCGTCGCCCGCGTCCGCGAGTCCTACGGCGACACCGCCGCGGACCAGATCGCCTCGCACATCAAGGCCTGAGCCTGCGACCCTGCGAGCGCGGGTCGAGATCCGGGCCTCGCGAAGCAGCCCTCAGCTAGCTCAGACGGCGTATCCGATACACGGGTACGCCGTCTTCTGCCTCCACCTCGCCGACGAACTCCTGCCCGCGCATCCGGGCCCAGGCGGGCACGTCGTGGTGGGCGGCGACGTCGTCGGCCGCGACCGCGATGACCTCGCCGACCTCGACGTCGCCGAGGTGGCGGCCGAGCTCGATGATGGGCCGCGGGCAGGCCTGGCCGCGGCAGTCGAGAGTGACGACCGGCGCGCTCACAGGCCGGCCTCGGCGCGTAGGTCCTTGACGATCTCGGGCAGTGCGTCGAGCACGCGCTCCACATCCTCTCGCGTCGTGTCGCGGGTCAGCGACAGCCGAACGTTACCGTGTGTCAGCGCTCCCATGGCAGCAAGCACGCGAGAGGGCTCGCGGGTGTCGGAGGTGCACGCCGAGCCGCTGGCGACACCGGCGCCGAGGCGGTCCAGCGCGGTGACCAGCGCCTCGCCGTCGACGTACAGTGCCGAGAACGTCACCAGGTGGGGCATCCGGTCCTCGTCGGGGCCGGCGACGTCCACGTCGGGGATCTCCGCCCTGACCCGTTCCCGGACCAGCGAGATCAGCTCGTGCTGGCGCGCGTTGACCTCCTCGCGCTCGGCGACGACCGCCTGGAGCGCCGCCGCAGCGGCCAGTGCCCCGGGGATGTTCGTGAACCCCTGATCCGTACGCGACCACTCATCGCCCGGGAACGGCCAGCGCCACCGCGCCGACCTGCGCACGACCAGCACACCGACGCCACCGGGCCCGCCCCACTTGTGGGCGGAGCCGGCGATCGCGTCACCGACCGAAGGCAGCGGCAGCCGCCCCATGGAGGCGCAGGCGTCGACGAAGAGCGAGACCGGGGCGGCGGAGGCGACGTCGTCGAGCGGCTGCAGCGTGCCGACCTCGTGGTTGGCCTGCTGCACGGCGACCACGTCGATCTCTCCGGTCGCGGCCGCGTCTCGCACCGCGGCCACCTCGACCCGGGCCTCGCCGTCGACGGCCAGCTCGATGACGGGGGAGCGTTGCGACCAGCGCGCGGCGTCGATGACGGCCTGGTGCTCGACGGCACTGTGACCGATGCCACGTGATCCGAGCCCCAGCAGGCCGGCATGCACGGCGGCGGTGCCCGAGGATGTGAAAAGCACCTCATCGCGACGTACGCCCAACGCCTCGGCCACGACCTCGCGGGCGTTCTCGAGCAGCAGACCCGCGTTACGGGCCGGCCGGTGGAGGCGGCGGGGGTCGGCGTACCCCTGCTCGGCCGCGGCCAGGAGCACGTCGCGGGCCGCCGGATGGAGCGGTTCGGCCGATGCGGCGTCGAGGTAGGTGAAGCTGTCGGTCACAGAACCCAACGGTAGCCATACGCGACATGAGGAACCCCTGAAGATGAATCCAGAGGCGCTCGCGGTAGTCTGCCGACATCTGAGTGTTCGCATGAGAGAGAGGCTCGTAGTGGGTCTGCACTTGCCAGGGGCCGGATCGACTCCGTCCCACTCCCGCGCCCGACGTGGTGCGCTGGTGGCGACGCTGACGGCCGGCGCCCTCCTGCTGAGTGGTTGTTCGGACGAGGCGGCGCGTTTCGGCTTCCCCGAGCCACGTTCTGAGCAGGGGGAGCACAACCTCGCCCTGTGGCAGGGCGCATGGATCGCCGCGTTGATCACGGGTGTCCTGACCTGGGGGCTCATCTTCTGGGCGATCTGGCGCTACCGGCGCCGCAGCGACGCCGACATCCCGGTCCAGACGCGTTACAACCTGCCGCTGGAGATCTTCTACACGATCGCTCCGGTCCTGATGGTGATCGTGTTCTTCGACCACACCGTCAAGGTCCAGAACGAGATGCTGGACGACGGGTCGCCGACCAACGTGATCGAGGTCACCGGCCAGCAGTGGCAGTGGACCTTCAACCACGGCATCGGTGAGCTGGACGCGAGCGCGGACGACAACCTCGTCGACGACGAGTTCCCCTACGACAGCTACGGCTACGTCGTGGGCACCGGCTCGCACATCCCGACGCTGGTCCTCCCGGAGAAGACCACCACGCGGTTCAACCTGCGCTCGGCGGACGTCATCCACAACTTCGGTGTCCCGGACTTCGGCATGAAGATGGATGTCGTCCCGGGTCGGGTCAACCACTACTCGATCACCACGAAGGAGGCCACGGCCACCTTCAACCCGGGTGCCAACGACCTCATCGAGGGCAAGACCTTCCGCGGCGCCTGCTACGAGCTCTGCGGCGTCTACCACGCCCGGATGATCTTCAAGGTCGCGATCCTCTCCGAGAGCGACTACAAGTCTTACGTCGACGAGCTGGCGCAGAAGGGCTTCGAGGCCGAGCGCCCGCTGCTCGGTGGTGGCAAGTCCACCCGCACCACCGACGACATCGCGAGCCACAACGAGGAGGAGGGCGAGTGACCGCCACAGCTGCGCGCCCGGTCACCGGGGGCCCCAAGCCGCTCGGTAAGCACATCTACCAGCTGCTGACCACCACCGATCACAAGCTGATCGGCAAGATGTACCTGGTCACGTCGTTCGTCTGGTTCCTCGTCGGCGGCCTGATGGCGCTGCTGATGCGCTCGGAGCTGGCCTTCCCGGGTCAGCAGGTCGTCAACGACGAGCTGTTCAACCAGCTGTTCACCATGCACGGCACGATCATGCTGCTGCTGTTCGCGACGCCGCTGTTCTTCGGCTTCGCCAACGTGATCATGCCGCTCCAGATCGGCGCCCCTGACGTCGCGTTCCCGCGACTCAACATGTTCAGCTACTGGCTCTACCTCTTCGGTGGTCTGATCGCGGCCAGCGGCTTCTTCACCCCGACGGGCGCGGCCGATTTCGGATGGTTCGCCTACACGCCGCTCTCCAGCGCGCAGTACTCGCCGGGTGTCGGTGGCGACCTGTGGATCATGGGCCTCTACATGGGTGGTCTGGGCACCATCCTGGGCTCGGTCAACTTCATCACCACGATCATCTGCATGCGTGCGCCGGGCATGACCATGTTCCGGATGCCGATCTTCACGTGGAACGTGCTGATCACCGCCCTGCTCGCGCTGATCGCGTTCCCGATCCTGGCCGCCGCGCTGCTGATGCTCGAGTCCGACCGCCAGTTCGGCTCCCACGTCTTCGACGCCGCCCACGGCGGCCCGATCCTGTGGCAGCACCTGTTCTGGTTCTTCGGTCACCCCGAGGTCTACATCATCGCGCTGCCGTTCTTCGGCATCATCTCCGAGATCCTCCCGGTCTTCAGCCGCAAGCCGATCTTCGGCTACGTCGGCCTGGTGGCCGCGACCCTCGGTATCGCGATCCTCTCGGTCGCGGTGTGGGCGCACCACATGTTCGTCACCGGCGCGGTCAACCTGCCGTTCTTCTCCGGCATGACGTTCCTGATCGCCGTCCCGACAGGTGTGAAGTTCTTCAACTGGATCGGCACGATGTGGGGCGGATCGGTCAGCTTCGACACCCCGATGCTGTGGTCGATCGGCTTCCTGACGACCTTCCTCTTCGGTGGTCTGACCGGCATCATCCTGGCGAGCCCGCCGCTCGACTTCCAGGTCTCCGACTCCTACTTCGTGGTCGCGCACTTCCACTACGTCGTCTTCGGCACCGTGGTGTTCGCGATGTTCGCCGGCTTCTACTTCTGGTGGCCGAAGATGACCGGCCGGATGCTCGACGAGCGCCTCGGCAAGGTCCACTTCTGGCTGCTGTTCGTCGGCTTCCACGCGACCTTCCTGGTCCAGCACTGGCTCGGTGTCGAGGGCATGCAGCGGCGTATCGCCGACTACCTGCCCAGCGACGGCTTCACCTTCCTCAACCAGTTCTCGACCGTGGGCGCGTTCCTGCTGAGCCTGTCGATGCTGCCGTTCTTCTACAACCTCTACGTCTCGCGTCACGCGCCGATCGTCGAGGTCGACGACCCGTGGGGCTGGGGCCGTTCGCTCGAGTGGGCCACCGCCTGCCCGGCGCCGCGCCACAACTTCGTCTCCATCCCGAAGATCCGCTCGGAGTCCCCGGCCTTCGACCTCCACCACCCGGAGATCGCCGCGCTGGAGCACGATGACGACGATCTCGTCTCCAACAAGGAAGGCTGAGCCCGATGAAGTCTGAAGCCTGGATCTTCGGGGTCTGCACCGCCTTCATGGTGCTGGTCACCCCGGCCTACTGGTTCGTCACCGCGGCCTCCGAGGAGGGTGGCGACTGGACCGGCACCTCGGCGCTGGTCATGTGCACGCTCCTCTTCCTGATGATCTGGATCTACCTCGGCTTCCACGCCATCCGGATGGATCCGCGGCCCGAGGACCGCGAGGACGGCGACATCGCCGAGGGCGCCGGCGAGTACGGCTTCTTCCCGCCGTTCTCCTGGTGGCCGCTGTGGGCCGGTCTCACCTTCGGCCTGGTGGTCCTCGCGGTCGCGATGGCCGCCTGGTGGCTGGTCATCATCGCCGCCGTGCTCGGCATGCTGGCCACCGCCGGCTGGAACTTCGAATACTACCGAGGCGAGTTCAAGCACTGAGCCGTGCACGTTCGCGGGGCCCGATCCGAGACCGGATCGGGCCCCGCTGCCGTTCTTGGGCGGCTCTTGGCAATGCCCGATAGGGTTATCGCGCCCGCGTCCCGGTTCAGAGCGCTGGGTTCACAACTTCAGGTCTGGAGCAGTCTCACCGTGTCAACGCAGTCACCGTTTCGCCGCCCGTCCCTGCTGGCCCGCCGCGGGGTGCTGTTGACCACCGCGACAGCGGTCCTGACCCCCGTGCTCGCCGCATGCGGGGCCGACCCGGCCTCGAAGGAGCCGAAGAAGCCGGCCGAGCCGACGGTGCAGATCACGCCCAACGTCGAGAACGAGGCCACCGGCGTCGCGGTCGACAAGGTGGTCAAGGTCGACGTGGCCAAGGGACGTCTCGACGAGGTGATGCTGAAGGGTGCCAAGGGCACGAAGGTGCGGGGCACCATCACCGAGGACGGCCTCAGCTGGAGCGCCGGCGAGGTGCTCGAGCCGACCGCCTCCTACACCCTCTCGATCACCGCCACCGGCGACGACGGGCTGGAGAAGAAGAGCCAGATCACCTTCTCCACCGAGGACCTCGGCCTGGACCGCCAGACCTACCCGTCGATCGCACCGCTCGACGGCGAGACCGTCGGTGTCGGGATGCCGATCATCGTGACGTACGACCTTCCGGTGAAGAACAAGGCCGCCTTCGAGAAGAAGATGGTGGTCGAGTCGACGCCCAAGCAGGAGGGGTCGTGGTACTGGGTGAGCGACAAGGAGGTCCACTACCGTCCGCGCACCTACTGGCAGGCGAACTCCACGATCAACGTGAAGCTCAACATCAACTCGGTCCCCGCCGGTGGCGGCATCTTCGGCCAGAAGAACCGCGAGATCACGTTCAAGACCGGAGATGCGCACATCTATCGGGCCAACGCGAAGACCTACCAGATGGAAGTCTTCAAGAACGGCCAGAAGATCAAGACCATCCCGATCACGACCGGTAAGGAAGGGTTCATCACCCGCAGCGGCGTGAAGGTGATCATCGAGAAGTTCAAGCGCAAGACCATGAACTCCGAGACCATCGGGATCAACCAGGGCGACCGGGAGTACTACAACATGGAGGGCGTGAAGTGGGCCATGCGGCTCACCTTCTCCGGTGAGTTCATCCACGGCGCGCCGTGGTCGGTCGCGCAGCAGGGCAAAGCCAACGTCTCCCACGGCTGCACCGGCATGAGCGACGAGAACGCCAAGTTCCTCTACGACATGACCCGTCGCGGCGACGTCGTCGAGACCGTGGGCACCAACCGCGAGATGACCTTCAGCAACGGCTGGGGCGACTGGAACACCTCCTACGACGAATACCGGGCGGGGTCTGCGCTCGCCTGACCGGGCGCCACCACCGCGCAGCCTCGGTCCGCTGCGCGGCCTGAGTCGATGTTCTGCACTGCACGAAAAAGCGCGCGACATCAGGCGGTCGCTGCTTGCCTGCGGCAGCGTCTTTACCTACGTTCCACATACACGTAATCGCGTTGCGAAGGGCTGACCCCACCGGCCCGTATCTGGAAGGTGGACTCGTTGCCTCGGCCGGTGTTGGTGCTCGACCTGGACGGCACGGTGTGTCTCGGAGACACGCCTGCTCTTCTCTACGCCGAGAGGGTTGCGGGCCTCACCAAGGCCCCTGAGGCCCTCCTGGAGACCGCTGTGGCCTTTCTGGGGCAACGGCTGCCCGAGAGCGCGCCGAAGACGCTCACGGGCGCTCAGGACGGCTATGAGGCCGTCAAGATCCTCGGTCTGGCCGCCGGTGTCACCGAGGAGGAGTTGAGCGCTGCGTACGTCTGGAGCAGAGCGGAGATGAGCGCGAACCCCGGGGACATCCACACGCCCGAGGGGCTGGTCGACCTGCTCGCCGGGATCGACGCGCACCGGGTGATCCTGACCAACTCGCCCGGCAGCGGGCTGGACGCGGTCCTGGACCACCTCGGCGTGCTCGACGTGGTCGACGAGGTGCGCACCGACGCGCTCAAGCCGACCCGGATGAAGGGGCATCTGGACACCTTCCTCGACCACGTCGGTGCCGCCGACACGCCGGAGTGGTTGATGTCGGTCGGCGACATCTGGCGCAATGACCTTGCTCCGGCCGTCGAGCGTGGTTGTGTTGCTGCGTACGTTGACGCCTTCGACCGCCGGCAGGGACCGGCACATGTTCGTGCAGGATCGTTCGTCGATCTGTACTCCGCGGTCTCGGACTGGTCGAATGACCCTTCGTCCTTCATCGCAGCTCATCCCCTCAAGGAGTCTGTCCAATGTTGAGAACCCCCAGGAACCGGTTGCTGGCGGTCGGTGCCGCCGCATCGCTCGCCCTCTCGCTCGCCGCCTGTGGCGGCGGTGAGGACAGCGCCGCGCCCGCGGAGGATCCCGATGAGATCGTGCTGTCGCTGGTGCCCTCCGGCGACGTCGACTCGATCACGCAGAGCGCGAAGGGCCTGGAGTCGTTCCTCAGCGACAGGATCGGGATCCCCGTACGCGCCGAGGTGACCGAGAGCTATGCCGCCGCGATCGTGGCGATGAAGGCGGACCAGGCCCAGGTCGCGATGCTCGGCCCGATCGGCATGGTCCAGGCCGAGGATCAGGCCGGCGCGGTGCCGGTCCTGCAGTCGGTGCGCTACGGCTCGGGGACCTACCACACGCAGTGGTTCACCAACGACCCCGAGACCTACTGCACCGACGAGGTCAAGGTGGTCGAGGGCTTCAAGTACTGCAACGGCACCGATTCCGCCGAGACCGGCCCCGCCGGCGAGGAGGCGATCGCCAAGCTGAAGCCCGGCACGTCGATCGCCTTCGTCGACCAGGGCTCCGCCTCGGGCTACTACTACCCGGCCACCCAGTGGAGCCAGGTCACCGGTGGCGACGCGCTGGTCGACCTCGACGCGCAGTTCGCCGGCGACCACGACGCGGCGGTGCTGGCCGTTGCCCGCGGTGACTACCCGATCGGGGTCAGCTTCGACGATGCCCGCGAGGAGGTCGCGGTGGACGAGCCGAAGGTCGCCTCCGAGGTCGTGGTCTTCGCCTACTCCACCGAGATCCCCAACGACGGCATCGTCGTCGCCGGCGGGCTCTCCAAGGAACTGCGTGGCAAGGTGACCGACGCGTTCATCGCGATGGCGAAGGACCCCAAGGGGCTCAAGACGCTGGAGGCGGTCTACGAGATCGAGGGTCTCGAGAAGGTCGACACGGCAGCCCTGAAGAAGGCGAAGTCCGTGGAGGAGAACTTCGGCGAATGAGCGGCTCGAACCCCGGAGGCGGGCCCGCTGGTGGTCACAGCATCGTCTTCGACGATGTCTCGGTGGTCTACCCGAACGGCACCCGGGGCCTGGACCAGGTCTCTCTGACCATCCCGGCGGGGGAGTTCGTCGTGGTCGTCGGGCTCTCCGGGGCGGGCAAGTCGACGCTCATCCGCACGATCAACGGCCTGGTCCCGGTCACGTCGGGCTCGCTGTCGGTGGGCGGGACCGAGGTGGCCACGGCACGCGGCCGCCGGCTGCGGCGGCTGCGCGCCGAGATCGGGATGATCTTCCAAGGGTTCAACCTGGTGACCCGTCGCTCGGTCATGGGCAACGTGCTCACCGGTCGGCTGCACGCCCAGTCGTGGCTGCGCTCGGCCGTCGGGCTGCACACGAAGGCCGACAAGGAGATCGCCTTCGAGGCGCTCGAGCGCGTCGGGATCGTCGAGAAGGCTTGGGTACGCGCCTCCGAGCTCTCCGGCGGCCAGCAGCAGCGGGTCGCGATCGCCCGGGCGCTCGCGCAGCAGCCCTCGGTGGTGCTCGCCGACGAGCCGGTCGCCTCGCTCGACCCGCCGACGGCCAACCTGGTGATGCGCGACCTGCAACGGATCAACCGTGATCTCGGTATCACTACCGTGGTCAACCTGCACTTCCTCGATCTCGCCCGACGCTACGCCGACCGCATCATCGGCATGCGCGCGGGACAGGTGGTGTTCGACGGCCCCGCGGCCGACGCCGACGACGCGATCTTCGAGAAGATCTACGGTCGCTCGCTGACCGCCGAGGACGTCTCGGCATGACCCTGGGCACTCTCGAGCGTCCGGGCGGCCGGCCTCGCCCGGCCCGCCCGGAGCAGCCGCCGCCGAGCCCGCTGCTCGTCGGTGGCGTTCTCGGCGCCGTCGCGATCACGGTGGTGGCGGGCTGGGCGATCGACTTCTCGCTCGCCCCGGTGATCGAGCAGTGGCCCAAGCTGACGATGATCCTCGAGGAGGTGGTCCGTCCCGAGTGGAAGGAGATCACCGACCCGTCCTCGCGGCTGTGGACCGCCCTCATGGAGACGGCAGCGATCGCGGTCATCGCGACGTTCGTGGGCTCGCTGATCGCTCTCGGGGTGGCGCTGCTGGGCTCCAAGGTCAGTGCGCCGCCCGCGGTCTACCGGGTCACCAAGTCGGTGATGGCGGTGATCCGGTCGCTCCCCGACATGGCCTACGCGCTGGTCTTCGTCGCCGTCGTCACCGGTCCGCTCCCCGGGATCCTGGCGCTGACCATCTTCAACATCGGCATCGTCGCCAAGCTGACCGCGGAGAGCATCGACGCCGTCGATCCAGGGCCCCTGGAGGCGCTCGACGCCGCCGGGGCGACCCGCTGGCAGCGGGCCCGCGCCGCGATCGTGCCGCAGATCCTGCCCAACTACGCCTCGTACGTCCTCTATGTCTTCGAGCTCAACATCCGCGCCTCGGTGGTGCTGGGTGCGGTCGGGGCCGGCGGGGTCGGGCAGCTGATCATGCTCTACTTCAACCGGGCCGACTACGCCCGGCTCGCGGCGGTCGTCATCGTCATCTTCGTGGTCGTCATCGCGATCGACCTGCTCTCGCAGCTCCTGCGCCGGAGGCTGGTGTGACCGCGGAGACGGTGACGCGGCCGACGCCACCACCGAAGTGGCCCTACACGCTGGCCGGGCTGACGCTGATCGGCATCGTGCTGGTCGCCGGCTGGTCGCTGGACGACGCCAAGTGGGAGCGGCTGCCGCAGTTCCCCGGGGAGATCCTGCAGTACGCCGGCCAGATGCTCGACGGCGTGCTCACCTGGCCGGGGGTTCATCCTGAGGGCCAGGCCGACCCCGAGCTGACCTACGGCGACTGGTGGCTGCAGGCGCTGAAGCTGATGGGGGAGTCGGTGGCGCTCGCCTGGATCGGCACCTGCGTCGGAGCGCTGTTCTCCTTCCCGCTGGCCTTCCTGGCGGCCTCCAACACCGCGCCGCTCGTCCTGCGGGTCCCGGTGCGGCTCTTCTTCAACGCCATCCGCGCCGTCCCGGAGATCCTGCTCGCGGTGATCGTGATGCTGCCGCTGTTCGGGCTCAACCCGATGGCAGGTGCGATGGCGATCGGCGTCCACTCGATCGGATCGCTGGGCAAGCTGACGCTGGAGAACATCGAGGCCGTCGATCCGCGCCCGGTCGAGGCGGTCGCGGCCGCGGGTGCGTCGTGGTGGCAGCGGGTCCGGACGGCGGTGATCCCGCAGATGCTTCCGGAGACGGTGGCCTTCTGGCTCTACCGCTTCGAGGTGAACATCAGGGCAAGCGCGATCCTCGGCGTCGTGAGCGCCGGTGGAATTGGTGCGTTACTAAACCGTGTCCTTCGGGGCCGGGAGTGGGAATGGGGTGGAATCATGCTAGCTGTGATCATCATCGTGACGATCCTGGTAGACCAGCTGTCCGCAGCGCTGCGTCACCGGATCCTGCACGGCGCCGAAGCCACTGTGGTGGCGGCATGACGAGTGCGCCGGTCCTTCCAGCCATCCGAGCCGCGATGCCGCGGCTCAACCCGTCCGAGCGCGCGGTCGCCGAGGTCGTGCTCACCCGCTCGGAGTGGGCCATCGAGGCGACGACCGCCGAGATCGCCGCCGAGGCCTCCGTCTCGACCGCGACCGTGGTCCGTGCCGCGCAGAGGCTCGGGTTCCGCGGCTTCCCGCACCTCAAGGTGCTGCTGGCGCGTGACCTGGGTTCGGCCAAGACCGAGACGACCGAGGGAGGCAGCCCGCTGACGGTGGTGCGCTCCTTCTTCGCCGACATCGCCGACTCCGCCTCCGACATGGTGGGGCTCCTCTCCGAGGAGCAGGTCAGCCGGGCCGTGGAGCTGCTCGCCGAGGCCCGCTTGATCCTTGTCGCCGGCACCGGGGTCTCCTCGCCGGTGGCTCAGGACATCGCGATGCGGCTGGGCTCCCAGGGGCTCAGCACGGTCGCGCCGAGCGACCACCTCGACCAGCTGATCCGGGCCCGACTGCTCCAGCCGGGCGACGTCTGCGTCGTCGTCAGCGGCACCGGCGCCACCGCGCCCACGATCCAGGTCGCCCAGGCGGCCGTCGCCGGGGGAGCGGCCGTGATCGCGCTGACCTCCTTCACCGGCACCCAGCTGACCAAGCTCGCCGAGGTCGAGCTGGTCACTCCACAGGGCGGCCGGGCGGGGTTCCGTCAGGAGCTCGACTCGATCATCCGGATCCCGCAGCTGATCCTCGGCAACGCCCTCGTCGCCGCCGTGGCGGCCCGTGACCCCGAGGCCGCGGCCAACGTACGCGCCCGGGTGCTCGAGGTCGTCGGCGGCGAGCTCGACCCGCAGGGCTGAGCCCCTCCAACCACGCCGAGTCGGCGCGTTAGAACGCGCCGACTCGGCATGCTTTCAGAGGTACGCCGCGAGCAGCTCCGCCTCGGCGCGGAGCTGCTCCGCCTTCTCGCCCGCGCCGTGGGACTCCAGGTCCGTCGCTGCGCTCAGCCGCTCGGTCTGCTCCGCGGAGATGATGCGCCGGACGTCGTCGTCGGTCAGGTCGCGTCTCGCGGCCTCGGTGGCGCCCGCACCGCTCGCGGCGCCGGCGATCGGTCCGTCGCTCGAGAGGGCGGCCTCTGCCACCGGTAGGGCCTCTGCATTGGCGATGGCCGACAGCGTCGAGCGGAGCACGGCTGTGGCCGCGGTGTCGCGGGCCTTGCGGGCGGACAGGAGGTCGGCTCGGAGTCGAGCCTGGAGGCCGGTCATGTGCCGGACCCTAGGGCTCGCCTCCGAGCCTGGGCAACCGGGTTTCCTGCGGCAAAACGCAGGTGGCGCCGTCCCCCGGAGGGAACGGCGCCACGTGGCGTACCAGCCGTGGTCAGTGGCTGAGAGGCTCCTCGATCGCCGAGTGGCGGTGATCGTCGAAGTCGTGACCGTCGACCTGGTGACCCTCGTGGGCGGCCAGCGCGTGGGCCTCGTGCTCGGCGTGGTGGTGTGCCTCGCTGAGCTCCTCGGGGGTCGGCTTGTCCACGTCGTGGTCGTAGTAGAAGGCGCGGAGCTTGGCGCGGAACGACTGCTTGCCGTTCTTCTTCAGCTCCGGCTCCTCGCCGGCCCGGCCGCGGTCGCGGACGGTCATGGCGTAGGCCTCGTCCTCGGGAAGCGGGAGGTGCTTCTCGTGGTAGGCGCCCTCCGGCGTACGGATGACCGTGCCGGTCTCGTAGCCGTGCAGCAGCTTCTCGTTGTCGTGACGCTGCAGCGAGATGCACCAACGACGCGTGATGATGAACGCCGCGATCGGACCCAGGAACACGAACGCCCGCAGGA
Source organism: Nocardioides sp. NPDC057767 (assembly GCF_042798275.1). Taxonomy (NCBI): domain Bacteria; kingdom Bacillati; phylum Actinomycetota; class Actinomycetes; order Propionibacteriales; family Nocardioidaceae; genus Nocardioides; species Nocardioides sp. NPDC057767. Next base: position 17,581 of record NZ_JBHVKJ010000050.1, read on the forward strand.
AGTAGGTGATCTGGTTGATCGAGAGGTCGAACTTGATCGCGATGATGTCGTTGCCGCCCGCGGCCCAGAAGCCCGCGTAGAACGTCATCAGCGCGACGAACGTGGCGGTGCGGGTCGGAGCGTTGCGCGGGCGCTGGAGCAGGTGGTGCTCGCGCTTGTCGCCGGTGATCCAAGCCTCGATGAACGGGAGCATCAGCACGACCATCCAGGCCGCCATCGGCAGCACGATGACCGGGAAGAAGATGTTCCACGACCAGGTCGAGCCCCAGAAGTGCGACTCCCAGCCAGGCATGATGCGCAGCGCGCCGTCGGGCCAGCCCATGTACCAGTCAGGCTGCGAGCCGGCGGTGACCTTGGTCGGGTCGTAGGGACCGAACTTCCACACCGGGTTGAGCGAGAAGAAGGCACCGAGCAGGGCGGTCACACCGAAGGTGATGAAGAAGAAGCCGGTCATCTTGGAGATGTAGTTCGGCACCATCGGGTAGCCGACCACGTTCTTCTCGGTGCGGCCGGGTCCAGGCCACTGGGTGTGCTTGTGGTAGATCAGCAGGATCAGGTGGGCACCGATCAGCGCCAGCAGCAGCGCGGGGATCAGCAGCACGTGGATCGTGAACAGGCGCGGGATGATGTCATCGCCTGGGAACTCGCCTCCGAACAGGAAGAACGAGATGTACGTGCCCACGATCGGGATAGCCATCATGAACCCGTCCGCGGCCCGGATGCCGGTGCCGGAGAGCAGGTCGTCAGGCAGCGAGTAGCCGGTGAAGCCCTCGAGCGTGCCGAGGAGCAGCAACGTCGCGCCGATGACCCAGTTGATCTCACGCGGCTTGCGGTGCGCACCGGTGAAGAAGACGCGCATCATATGGATCATCATCGAGGCGATGAAGAGCATCGCGGCCCAGTGGTGGACCTGGCGCAGCAGCAGACCGCCGCGTACGTCGAAGGAGATGTCCAGCGTCGAGATCATTGCCTCGGACATCGGGATGCCGCGCAGCGGGGCGTAGGAGCCCTGGTAGACGACCTCGGCCATCGACGGCTTGAACCACAGGGTCAGGAAGACACCGGTGACCAGCAGGACCACGAAGCTCCACAGCGCGATCTCACCCAGCATGAACGACCAGTGGTCGGGGAAGATCTTGCGGGAGAGGAACTTGCTCAGGCCACCCAGGCCCAGGCGCTCGTCGGCCCAGTTGGCCGCCGCGCCCGCCTTGGTCGGCTTGCCTGCCGGGGCAGCGGGATCGGTGCCGTTACTGGCGGCAACCTTGGACGTGTCGGTGCTCACTGTCCGCCCTCCTTGTAGCCGTACTGCTCAGCATCGGCGGCGTGGTCCTTGGACCAGTCGTCGAAGATCTCGTCGATGTCGTAGGTGTTGCGCTCCCAGTAGCTGACGCCCACAGGCTCAGGGTAGTCGGAGAGGGCAACAAGGAAGCCGTCCGCGTCGACGCCCAGCGGCAGCTGGGGCAGGTGACGGCCGGCCGGACCGAAGATGACCTTGCCGTGGTCGGCGAGGTCGAAGGTCGACTGGTGGCACGGGCACAGCAGGTGGTGCGTGGTGCGCTCGTTCAGCGAGATCGGGCAACCGACGTGGGTGCAGATCTTGGAGTAGGCCACGATGCCGTTGACCGACCAGTTGCGGGTCACGTCGTTGGCGATGTCGTTGGGGTCCATCCGGAGCAGGATGGTCGCCGCCTTCGACTTGGCGATCTGCAGTGGTGCGCCGTGCAGGCTGCCGTCGAAGATCGTCGCCGGCTCGGCGTTGACCAGGTCACCGATCTCCAGGTCACCCGGGCGGATCGGGGTGCCGACCACGTCGCGTACGACCCGCACGCCGGCGTCCCAGACGGTGTGCTCGAGGCCGGCACCGGGGTAGGGCTGCTCCTCGGTGATCTGGGCGTTGGTCTGGCCCAGGTCCCTGAGGATGACGATCGCGGGCAGCCCCAGCAGGGCGGCCGAGCCGATCATCGCGTTGCGGATGAACGGGCGGCGAGCCATGCCGGACTCGTGGAGCGCGGCCTTGAGCTCGGCGACGGCGACCTCGCGGGTCGCGGGGGAGGAGGCGGCCGGGTGGCGGTCCTCCGCGTGCTCGATGTCGACGACGAGCTTGCGGGCCCACTGGATGACACCGATGCCGAGGAAGAGGAGCGCGAAGCCGAGGGCCGAGCCCAGTGCCAGGTTGGAGGCGCCGTAGCCCGCCCAGACGTCACCGTCGTAGCCGGGCTCGATGGTGAAGTAGGCGACCACGAACAGCACCGAGCAGAGCGCGGAGAGACCGAAGAAGAGGCTCACCTGACGCTCGGCGCGCTTCTCCGCCTTCGGGTCGACGTCGGTAGGACGCCAGTGATGCTCGTGCATGCCCGGGTCGGGCAGCAGCGCGTCCGTGTGCGCGTTGAGCTCGGGGTGCGAGTCGTCGTGCTTCTCGATCTCGCTGAGGTCGCTGCTCACTTGGCAGATCCCTTCTTGGTCTGGTTGGTGCGCGTGGTGTGCGAGGCGATCCACACTGCGAAGGCCACCAGGACGCCGAGACCGACGATCCAGGCGACGATGCCCTCGGTCACCGGACCGAGCGCGCCGTTGTTGAAGCCGCCGTAGTCGGGCTGGTCCCTCATCGACTCGACGTAGGAGATGACCGCCTTCTTCTCCTCCGGGCTGATGTTGCCGTCGGAGAAGGTGTCCATGGACTGCGGACCGGTCAGCATCGCCTCGTAGATGTGCTTCGGGTCGGTGTTGAGGATGCTCGGAGCCTCACCACCGCGCGGCATGGCGCCGCCGGCACCGGTGAAGTTGTGGCACGCGGTGCAGTTGGTCAGGAAGATCTGGCCACCGAGGGTGACCGCCTCCTCCTTCTCCTTCTCCGAGGCGTAGGTCTCCGGGTCGTACTGCTCCTCGTCCGGGATCGCCGGGCCGGGGCCGAGGCTGGCGACGTACGCGGCCATGGCGTCGATCTCGTCCTGGTTGAAGCTCGGGTCCTTGACCTCGACCTGCGCGCCGGGCTGAGCCATCGGCATCCGGCCGGTGCCGACCTGGAAGTCGACGGAGGCGGCACCGACACCGATCAGGGAGGGGCCGTAGAGCTTCCCGTTCTGGGTGGTGATGCCCTCACCGTTGGAGCCGTGGCAGGTGGAGCAGTTGATCATGAAGAGCTCTTTGCCCTCGGCGACGAGGGCGGCGTTGTCCTTCTCCTGCTCGGCCTGGGAGGCCGGGGCGAGAGCGGCGTACGCACCGCCGGTGCTCAACAGGGCGACCAGGAGCACGGCGGCACCGGCCAACGGGCGGCGACGGTGCCGCGACAGTCGACCGACGGAGCGGTTCAGTAGACGCACATTCAGTCCTTGGTCACTTGAGGAGGTAGATGGTCGCGAACAGGCCGATCCACACCACGTCGACGAAGTGCCAGTAGTAGGACACGACGATCGCGGAGACGGCCTGCTCGTGGGTGAAGCGCTTGGCGACGTAGGTCCGGCCGAGCACGAAGAGGAAGGCGATCAGACCGCCGGTGACGTGCAGGCCGTGGAAGCCGGTGGTCAGGTAGAAGACGGAGCCGTAGGGGTCGTCAGGACCGGTGATGCCCCGATTGAGGGCGATGCCTTCCTGGACCAGGGCCGCGTACTCCGTCGCCTGGCCGGCGATGAAGACCGCGCCCATGAGGTAGGTGAGGATGAACCACTCACGCAGACCCCACAGACGGATCGCGAGCAGGGAGCCCTTACGTCCGACCTGGCCGCGCTCGGCGGCGAAGACGCCGAACTGGCAGGTGAACGACGACAGCACGAGGATGGTCGTGTTGACCGCCGCGAACGGGATGTTGAGTCCCTCGGTGTTTGCCTCCCACACCTCGGGGCTGACCGCGCGGATCGTGAAGTAGGCCGCGAACAGCGCCGCGAAGAACATCAGCTCGCTTGCGAGCCAGATGATCGTCCCCACGCTGACCATGCTCGGACGGTCGTGATGCCCGTGCAGGCGGGCTGTTGGAAGAGTCGATACTGTCGCCACGCCCGCCATTATGTCCTGCCCCATTCCCAGAGTCTTCTTGGGACCCTGTGTGTCGTGTTCGAGGGTGCCTTCACAACCCTTGGACACCGCTCAGGTTCGGTGTGTGACATGTGGCCGTGGACCCTGGTGTTGGCGCTAGCATCGGGGTGTGACCGACACCACCTCGAATTCTTTGAAGATCCTCGTCTACAGCGACGACGTCGACGTACGCAAGCAGGTGATCCTCGCTCTCGGACGCCGCCCGCACCCCTCTCTTCCGGAGGTGGAGTACGTCGAGGTGGCGACTGAGCCGGCCGTGCGCGCGCAGCTCGACGCCGGTGGCCTGGCGCTGGCCGTGCTCGACGGGGAGGCCGCTCCGGCCGGTGGGCTGGGGATCGCCAAGGCGGTCAAGGACGAGGTGGCGGACGCTCCGCCGATCGTGGTCCTCATCGGTCGTCCTCAGGACGCGTGGCTCGCCACCTGGTCGCGTGCGGAGGCCACTGTCGCCCACCCGCTCGACCCGTTCGAGCTGGCCCGGACGGTCGTGGGACTGCTGCGGCCCGTTAACGTTGGCGCATGACGTCCGCCCCCAACTCCTGGCCCGAGGTCCTCACCACGCTGGTCGCGCGACGGTCCCTGTCCGCGCACCAGGCGGCGTGGGCGATGGGGGAGATCCTCTCCGGTGAGGCGACGAGCGCGCAGATCGCCGCCTTCGCGGTGGCGCTGCGCGCCAAGGGCGAGACCGTCGACGAGCTCGCCGGCGTCGCCGACGGGATGCTGGCCAAGGCCAACCCGATCTTCGTGCCCGGGCGCGTGCTCGACATCGTCGGCACCGGTGGTGACCGCTCGTTCTCGGTCAACATCTCCACGATGTCGGCGATCGTCGCGGCAGGGGCCGGCGCCAAGATCGTCAAGCACGGCAACCGGTCCGCCTCGTCCAAGTCGGGGTCGGCCGACGTGCTCGAGGCGCTCGGGATCCGGCTCGACCTCGATGTCTCGCGTGTCGGTGAGGTGGCCGAGGAGGCCGGGATCACCTTCCTGTTCGCCGCGGCGTTCCACCCCGCGATGCGTCACGCCGCCGCCGCGCGGCGTGAGATCGGCATCGCGACCGTCTTCAACCTGCTCGGCCCGCTGACCAACCCGGCGCGCCCCGCGTCCTCCGCGATCGGCTGCGCCGATGCCGCCGCCGCGCCGGTCATGGCCGGTGTCTTCGCCCGCCGAGGCGTCGATGCCTGGGTCTTCCGTGGCGACGACGGCCTGGACGAGCTGACCACCACGACGAGCTCCCACGTGTGGATGGTCTCGCAGGGCGTCGTGACCGAGGCGAGCGTCGAGCCGCTCGACCACGGCATCGCCCGTGCCACTGCTGAAGACCTGCGCGGTGACGACGCCGCCTACAACGCCTCCGTCGTCCGCCGTCTGCTGGCGGGGGAGAAGGGCGCCGTACGCGACGCCGTGCTGCTCAACGCCGGCGCCGCCCTCGCGGTGCACGACGCCGGTTCCGGCACTGTCGACGAGCGTCTCTCCGGCGGCATCGCCCGGGCCGCGGATGCCATCGACTCCGGGGCTGCGCAGGCTGTGCTCGACCGGTGGGTCGAAGCGACCTCGCGTTGATCTAGATGATCACGCGCCGAGTCGGCGGCACACGACGGGCTTGCGCCCGTTGCGGCCGTCAGTCCAGGCCGATGGAGAAGGCGGCTTCGAGGTCGACCTGGGAGTAGGTGCGGAAGGCGATGTGGGTCTCGGTCTCGAGCACGCCGGGGACCTTGTTGATCTTGTCGGCGACCACGGTGGCCACCTCCTCGTGGGCACGGACGCGCACCAGGGCGATCAGGTCGATCTGGCCGGTCACGGAGTAGACCTCGCTGACGCCGTCGATGGCGGCCACGGCCTCTGCCACCTCGGGGATCTGGGAGACCTCGGCATTGATGAAGACGATCGCTGTGATCACGCAGGTCACGTTAGCCGATCGGCCTAGAGGCTCGCTGCCCGCCGGCCCGCGCCACCGATCGGGCAGGTCCACTCACCCTCGATGTGGGCCAGGCGTACGCCCGGGGACTCCAGCCAGCGCAGCACCAGCTCGGTCTCCTCGGCGCTCGCGGCCGGCACCGGCCCGGGCGCGTCCAGGACCGTCTCCGCGCTGAGCTGGAGGTCGGCGACGTAGGCGTGCGCGTTGGCCTCGCGGGGGATCACCCCGGCCGCTGCGAGCCGCCCGTGACGAACGACGTGGACGGCCCAGCGGCCGTCGTCCTCGCGCCGGATCGCGGTCAGGTCGGGCAGCCGGGTCAGGCCGCTGAGTCGCTGGGTGCGCGCCGCGGCACGCAGATAGGAGGTGAGCCGGTCGCGGTGGACGGCCGCCTCTTCGAACCGCTCCTGCTCGGCCAGGCCGGTGAGCCGCTCGGTGATCGTCTCGACGACCTCGTCGGGCCGGTGGAGCAGCGACTCGCGGACCCGGGCCACCAAGGTCGCGTACGTCTCTGCAGGGACGCTCTGGTCGCACGGGCTCAGGCAGCGGTGGAGCTCGGCGAGGACGCACGGGGTCTTGCGTGGGAGCAGCGGGAGCCGGTCGGCGCACTGCCGGATCGGGAAGGTGTCGTGGAGCGCCTGGAGCGCCTTCTCGGCGACCTTCTTGGACCCGAACGGCCCGAGGTAGTCGGCGTCGTCGTCCAGCACCCGCTTGACCAGCGAGAGCCTCGGCCACGGCTCCTGGGTTAGCTTGACGAAGTGCATCTTCTCCGGCCGCCGTGAGCGGCGGTTGTAGGGCGGCTTGTGCTCGCCGATGAGTCGCAGCTCGCGCACCCCGGCCTCCAGCGCCGTGGCGCACTCGATGCCCTGCACGGTCGCCGCCAGCCCGACCATCTCGCCCATTCGGGAACGGGTCTCGGAGGCGGTGAAGTAGGTGCGTACGCGCGTGCGCAGATCCTTCGAGGTGCCGATGTAGAGCACCCGGTCCTGGCTGTCCTTGAACAGGTAGACGCCGGGCGCGTGCGGCAGGTCCTCGGCCAGGTGGCGCTTCTTGCGCTGGGCGGTGGTGACCTTGGCCGAGAACGCCGCCAGGTCCTCGAGGGTCAGCACGCCGAGGTTGCCGAGGCGCTCCATCATCCCGTGGAGGACGTCGACGGTCGCCCGGGCGTCCTGGAGCGCGCGGTGGTTGGGGGTCGTGGGGGAGCCGAAGACCCGGGCGAGCGAGCCGAGCTTGTGGTTGGGTGCCTCGTCGCGGGTGATCACCCGGCGGGCGATCTTCACCGTGTCGAGCACCTCGAAACGCGGCCACGGCCGCTCCTGCTTCGCAGCGAAATGCTTGAGGAACCCCACGTCGAAGGGGGCGTTGTGGGCGACCAGCACGCAGCCCTCGGCGAACTCGAGGAACGCCGGCAGCACCGACTCGATCGTCGGGGAGGAGGCGACCATCGAGTTGGTGATGCCGGTCAGGACGGCGATCGACGGCGGGATGCCGGTGTGCGGGTTGACCAGCGTCTGGAACTCGCCGAGCACCTCACCGCCGCGCACCTTCACCGCGCCGATCTCGGTGATCATGCCGCCGTTGTCGGGGCTGTTGCCGGTCGTCTCCAGGTCGACCACGCAGAAGGTGAGGTCGCGCAGCGGTCGGCCGAGCTCGTCGAAGCCGCGCTGCGCCTCCCAGCGGCCGGCGGTCTCCTGGTGCCGGCGTGCCACGGCTCGGGCGCGCAACTCCTTCCGCGCCTCACGAACCGCCGCACTGCTCATGTTCGAACACACTAGCGGGAGCCGCCGACAGTGTTGTTGGCGATTGCTTCGCAATTCGCGCAGCGCCTTCGCTTGATCCTCGTCTTCCTCCGCTTCGTTCGTCGCTGCGCTCCTCACTGCGCTGCGTCCAGACGAGGGGCGCTTCGGCGCTGGGTCGGATGCGATTGCTTCGCAATTCGCGCAGCGCCTTCGCTTGACCCTCGTCTTCCTCCGCTTCGTTCGTCGCTGCGCTCCTCACTGCGCTGCGTCCAGACGAGGGGCGCTTCGGCGCTGGGTCGTTGGCGATTGCTTCGCAGTTCGCGCGCAGTGCAGCGCGGTCAGCCCAGGAGCGGGGAGAGGGAGGAGAGGGGGACGGTGCGGGCGCCGGCGCGGCGTACGTCCTTGATGATCTCGGCGTCGTCGGTGGCGACGAGGACTATGCGGCCGGCGGGCTCGGCATCGACGAGGTCGCGGATGACGTCGTCGGCGATGACGCCCTCGGGGGAAAAGAGGACCTTGACGCCGCGGGGAGGCACGGCGGTGGGGCGTACGGATGCGGAGTGGGCGTCGAAGACGACGGTCGTCTCGGCGCCGGTGCGGGCCGCGATCGGGGCGATCGCGCGCAGCAGCCGCAGCCGCTGGGCATCGAGCGCGGAGTCGGGCCACAGGGCCTTGGAGACGTTGTAGCCGTCCACGATCAGCCGGACCCTGGGCATCGCCAGGAACTGCTCGAGGTGGGCGCTGCTGGTGACGCCGGCGCCCGCGGCGGCGTCGGCGGAGGCCAGCTCGGCCTCGACCCGCTCGCCCGGGGTGCCGGTGACCGGGGGCAGAGCGAGCTCGCGGCGGAGCCCTCCGGCCGCGTCGAGCAGGGTGTCGAGCAGGAACCGGGCCCGCAGCGAGGCGTCCTCGCGGTCCGTCTTCGAGGTGCGCCGCTCCGCGGCCGCCTCGCGCTCCAGCTTGTCGACCTGGCTGCGGAGCTGGCGCAGCTGCCGGTCGCGAGCGGCCAGCTCGTCCTGGGCACGGGCGAGCGCCTCGCGTGCCTCGGTCAGGGCCTCGTCCAGCCCGGTGCCGGCCTCGCGGGCGGCGGCGCGGGCCTCGCCGAGCTTGCGCCGCAGCGTGGTGTTGTCGGCCTTGAGCTCGTCGAGACGTGCCTTGCGGTCGGCGCGCACCTCACGGATCTCGTCCTCCGCGGCGGCGAGCTTGCCGCGCAGGCGCGCGACCTCGGCATCGACCGCCGGGACCGCGGCCGCGTCCAGCCGGTCCAGGGCCTCCTTGAGCGAGACCTCCCAGCCGTCGGGCCGGACGAGCCACACGACGGCGGCCGCCTCGGCCGGATCCTCGGGCAGGGTGAGGTCCTCGACCGAGCCCTCGGCGACGTACGCCGCGCGCAGCTGGCTCCCGACCTTCTCCCGCACCTCGTCGTCGGTCTCGAGCACCGAGGCGATCATCGCACCGCCGGCCTTGGCGCGCCGGGCAGGGGCGAAGTCGGCGATCCGCTTGAGCGCGGGCGGGAGGCGCACCACGTCGGGAAGCACCCCGGCCGTGAGCGCGACGATGCGTCCCCGGACCGTGTCGGGGAGCGTCGCGTACGCGGAGACCTCCATACGTCAAGTGTAGAGACCGGGCCGACGATCGCCGCGTCGAATACCGCGCTGCGATGGTGGTGACACGCCGCACGCAACCGTACGAAAGCAAAAATGTCGGTGGTCGGTGAGACCGTCGCAGCATGACGACGAGAATCGACTGTGACACCTGCCTCGTGCGCGGACTGGCGTGCCACGACTGCGTGGTCACCGTGCTGCTGGGCCCGCCCCCGGAGCTGACCATCGAGGACGAGGAGCGCCGGGCGCTCGACGTGCTCGCCGATGGTGGGCTGGTCCCGCCGCTGCGGATGGTGGAAGGGATGTAGCCGAACTTTTGGGCGTGGGTGGTTGGCAGGTGGGGGATCCGGTCGGCTAATGTGCGCAGGAACTTGGCGCTCGTGGGAGTGAGTCAACCGACTCACGCGAGTGTCGCGCTTAGTCCAGGCCCGCTTCGGGGCGGGCCAGGAGCCGGGGAACCACACCGGTCGTACGCCGCAACACGGAGTGCGATCACCTGGGGTGCATCCGCCGCAAGGGCGATCTGGGGGACCAGGTCGAGGAGCGGTGGTAGGGCAGGTCGTGCCTGAACCCGTCAGCTCACCCGGTAGGCGTTCAACGACTACACAAGGAGACCGTCCGCTCGTGACACGCGACCGGAAGCGACTCATTGCCGGAGCAGCCGGCATCGCCGCCATCGGTGTCGCCGGGATCATTCCCGCCGCGACCCCCGCCCAGGCCGAACCAGACATCGACGACGTTCGCAAGAAGGTCGACAAGCTCTACACGCAGGCCGAGGCGGCCAACGAGGACTACAGCAACGCCAAGCTGCGGCTGCAGGACCTCAAGGACCAGCTCGAGGACCTCAACGCCGACGAGAAGCGCCAGAGCAAGGAGCTCGACAAGATCCGCGCCGAGCTCCGCGACTCCGTGCTGCGGCAGTTCGAGGGCTCCGACGTCTCTGCCGTCGGCCAGGTGATCACCTCCGAGGACCCGCAGGAGTTCCTCGCCGGTCTCGCCACCGTCTCGTCCTACAACGCGCTGCAGTCCGACCTGCTGGCCCGCTACAACACCGAGGCCGAGGCCCTCCAGGTGCGTCGCGAGGCGACCGAGGACGCCAAGGACCAGATGGCCAAGGTCAAGACGACCATGCAGCAGAAGAAGAGCGAGATCGACGAGAAGTTCGAGGCGGCCCAGGCCGAGCTCGACGAGCTCGAGGCCGATGAGCTGGAGGCCATCCAGTCCACCGACACCAGCATCCCGTCCAACCTGCCGCCGCCCTCGGGCCGCGCCAAGGTGGCCGTGGACTACGCCCTCGCCCAGGTCGGCGACGCCTACGTCTACGGTGCCACCGGCACCGAGTCGTGGGACTGCTCCGGCCTCACCATGGGTGCCTGGGGCCAGGCCGGCGTCTCGCTGCCGCACTCCTCCTCGGCGCAGTACAGCAGCGGTCCCCAGGTCTCGCGCGACCAGCTCGCTCCCGGTGACCTGGTCTTCTTCTACAGCCCGATCAGCCACGTCGGCCTCTACATCGGCAACGGCCAGATGGTGCACGCGTCCAACCCGAGCACCGGTGTGAAGGTCTCGCCGATCGACGAGATGCCCTACACCGGCGCCGTCCGCCCGGGCTGAGTTGACCCAGGACCCCGAAGAGGCCGATCGTTCGCAGGTGCGAACGGTCGGCTCTCCTCTTTCCCGCCTCCAGGCCCGCCCCGCCCTCATCGGGGCCGTGCTGGTGCTGGTGATGCTGCTCGCCGGGTTCGTCGGGTGGCGGCTCACCGGCGGCGGCGAGTACGTCGCGCCCACTCCGACCACCGGGCCGGTGGTTCGCGCCGACACCGCGGGCGCGCGGGCCTCGCTGGAGCAGCTGGTCACCGGCGTACGTGAGGGGGCGGAGCCCGACGGCGAGGACACCGCCTCGGTCGCGGTGCGCAACGCGAACGCCATCGGCCTCGAGGACGTCACCGCGAGGTACATCGCCGAGGCGGGCAACGTGGCGCAGGACGGCTCCTTCACGGCCGATGTGGAGATGTCGTGGCGCACCCCGGGCGACCCGGCGCTGACCGAGGAGCTCAGGGTCGGCTTCGACGCCGACGGGGCGATCACCGGCTTCTCGGCGTCCCAGGGCACCCGGATGCCGTTGTGGCTGAGCGGTCCCGTCGAGGTGCGCCGCAGCGGCTCGAGCCTCGTGATCGTGCAAGCCTCGGCCGCGGTCGCCGACCGCTACGCCGAGCTGGCCGCCGCCGCGGTCACCCAGGTCCGCAAGGTGATCCCCTGGGACGAGCCCCGCCTGGTTCTCGAGGTGCCCACGACCGGCCTCGACTCCGCGCTGGGCGCCGAACAGGGCACCTACACCGCCGTCGCCGCCGTGACCGCGACCGTCGACGGGTCCACGAAGGCCGAGACACCCCTGCACGTGTGGGTCAACCAGGGCGTCATCGGCGACCTGGACGCGCCCGGCGCTCAGGTGGTCATCACCCACGAGGCCACGCACGCGGCCACCGACGCGGCAACCAACACCCGCCGGCCGATGTGGCTCACCGAGGGCTTCGCCGACTACGTCGCGCTGCGTGACACCAAGCTCCCGTTGAGCAAGACCGCCGGCCAGATCCTGGCCCAGGTCCGCGAGAACGGCGCCCCCGACCACCTGCCGGGCAAAGCCGAGTTCAACACCCGCTCGGAGCGCTTCGGAGCCGAGTACGAGGCCGCCTGGCTGGCCTGCGAGGTGCTCGCCGAGGCCGGCGGCGAGCAGGCTCTGGTCGACCTCTACGAGGAGACCGGCCGCGGCATCCCGCTGGAGAAGGCGCTCCAGGCGAGCTTCGGCTTCGGAACAGACGAGCTGACCGCCCGCTGGCGGGCCCGTCTGTCACACTCTGCGTCGTGATCAGCACGCGGCGTACGTCCTGGGTGGTTCTCGTCCTCGGCGCGGTGGCATTCGTGGTGCTCGCGTGGGTGTTGATCCCGTGGCATCCCTACCCGGGCGGCCCGCTCGACCTGCCCGACGAGCGCGACGTTTTCACTCCCGAGGAGCTGGAGCGGATGCTGGCCTACTCCGGCACCGCGCGCTGGCTCAGCCGGGCCTCGCTCGTCGTCTCCCTGGTGATCGCCTGCGTGCTCGGGTTCACCTCGCTCGGACGGCGCCTGGTGGCTCGGCTGCGCGGACCGTGGCTGCTCCGGGTCGTGCTCGCGGTCGCCGTGGTCACGCTCCTCGGCTGGATCGTGACGTTGCCGTTCGGGGTGGCGCTCCACCGTCTGCAGGTGCGCTACGGGCTCTCCCGGCAGGCGTGGACGCCCTGGTTGACGGACTCGCTGCTCAACCAGGTCGTCGGTGTCCTGATCACATCCCTGGCGCTGCTCGCGCTCTTCGCCTGCATCCGCCTCGGCCGGCGTTGGTGGCCGGCCCTCGCCGCCGGCGCGGTCGCGGCCCTGGTGGTGCTCGGCTCGTTCGTCTACCCGGTCGTCATCGAGCCGCTGTTCAACGACTTCGAGCCGCTGCCGCGCGGCCAGCTCCGCACCGACGTGATGGCGATCGCCGAGCGTGAGGGCGTCGATCTCGACGATGTCCTGGTGGTCGATGCCTCCCGGCGGACGACCTCGCTCAACGCGTACGTCACCGGTTTCGGCTCCACCCGCCGGGTCGTCCTCTACGACAACCTCGTCGACTCGCAGCGAGGCGCGGCGGCGCGTGGGGCGGTGCTCTCCGTCGTTGCCCACGAGCTCGCCCATGCCAAGCACGACGACGTCCTGGTCGGGACCGTGATCGGCGCCGCCGGGGCGGTCACCGGCGTCGGTCTGCTGGGCCTGCTGCTCTCCTACCGTCGCCCGGAGGAGTACGCCACCCCCGAAGGCATCCCGATGCTGCTGGCGGTCTTCGCGCTCGCGAGCGTGCTGGCGATGCCCGTGCAGAACGGGCTCAGCCGGCAGGTCGAGGCCCGCGCCGATGTCGACGCGCTCCGCGCCACCGGTGACCTGAAGTCGTTCACGCGGCTGCAGCACTCCCTCGGCGTACGCTCGCTCTCCGACCCGTCGCCGCAGGCCTGGTCGCACTGGTGGTTCGGGTCTCACCCGACGACCCTGCAGCGGATTGCGATCGCTCATCGGGTGCTGGACTGAGATAAGGCCGAGTCGGCGCATCCGACCCCTCTGGCTCGCTTCGCTTCGCCAGGCACGGGGTCAGATGCGCCGACTCGGCGCCACAGGAACAGCTTTTACTTTGCGTAGAGCGCGTCGACCTCGTGGCTGAACTCGCGCATGACCACGTTGCGCTTGAGCTTGAGGCTGGGGGTGAGCTGGCCACCCTCCTCGGTCCAGGAGTCGGGGATGATCACGAACTTGCGGATCGACTCGGCCTTCGAGACCGCCTTGTTGGCGTCGTCGACGGCGCCCTGGATGACGGCGCGCAGGTCCTCGTCCTCGACGAGATCCTCGATGCGGCCGGACTTGCCGTTGGCCTCGGCCCAGGTGGGCAGGGCCTCGGGGTCGATGGTGACGATGGCGCCGATGAACGGCTGGCCGTCGCCGACGACGATGCACTGGTCGACGAGCACGTGGGCGCGGAGGCGGTCCTCGAGGACGGCCGGCGCGACGTTCTTGCCGCCGGCCGTGACCAGGATCTCCTTCTTGCGGCCGGTGATCTTGACGAAGCCCTCGTCGTCGACCTCGCCGAGGTCGCCGGAGTGGAACCAGCCGTCGCCGGTCTTGGCCTCGGCGGTGGCGTCGGGGTTCTGCCAGTACTCCTTGAGCACCTGGCCGCCCTTGAAGAGCAGCTCGCCGTCGTCGGCGACGCGCACCGAGGTGCCGGGGATCGGTCGGCCGACCGTGCCGATCTTGAGCGCCTCGGGCAGGTTGACGGTGAGGGCGCCGGTCGTCTCGGTGAGGCCGTAGCCCTCCAGGACGGTGACGCCGATGCCTCGGTAGAAGTGGCCGAGGCGGTCGCCGAGCGGAGCACCGCCGGAGACGGCGTAGGAGCAGTTGCCGCCGAGCGCGGCGAGCAGCTTGCCGTAGACCAGCTTGGAGAACAGCTTGTGCTTGGCCGCGAGGAGCAGCGGCGCCTTGCCGGTCTCGGTGGCCCGGGAGTAGTTGATGGCGACCTCGGTCGCCATGTCGAAGATGCGGCCCTTGCCGTCGGCGACGGCCTTCTGCGAGGCGGTGTTGTAGACCTTCTCGAACACCCGCGGCACGGCCAGCACGAAGGTCGGCTGGAAGGTGCCGAGGTCGGCGACGAGGTTCTTGATGTCGGGGGTGTGGCCCAGCCGGGTGCGGGACTTGATGCAGCCGACCTGGATGATCCGCGCGAAGACGTGCGCGAGCGGCAGGAACAGCAGCGTGCTGCGGCCCTCGATGCTGAACAGGCCGTCGAGCGAGTCGACCACGACGCCGAGCTCGAACATGAAGTTGCCGTGGGTGAGCACGCAGCCCTTGGGCCGTCCGGTGGTGCCGGAGGTGTAGATCAGGGTCGCGGCGTCGTCGGGGGTGACCGCGCTGCGGCGGGCCTCGAGCTGCTCGTCGGTGATGTCGGTGCCGAGCTTGACCAGCAGGTCCACGGCGTTGTCGTTGATCGACCAGACGTTGTTGAGTTCGGTGCAGCTCGCACGGACCTCGCTGATCCGGCTCATGTGGCCGGCGTCCTCGGCGACGACCGCCACGGTGGCGGAGTCCCGGAGGATCCACTCGATCTGCTCGGCCGAGGAGGTCTCGTAGATCGGCACCGTCGTCGCGCCGGCGAACCAGATCGCGTAGTCGACCAGCGTCCACTCATAGCGCGTCTTGGAGAGCAGCGCCACCCGGTCCCCAGCACCGACGCCCGCCGCGATCAGGCCCTTGGCGACCGCCGAGACCTCGGCGAGGAACTCCGCGGAGGTCACGTCGACCCAGGTGCCGTCAGGGCCCGGGCGGCTGAGGACAGCCGCATCGGGCGCCTCGGCGGCGTTACGCACGACGTCGTCGCTCAGGTTGCCGGTGGGGGGAACAACGTACGTCGCGGGCGTGGAGAACTCGCGCACAAGGGCCTCCGCATACTGATGGTAGGTGGGTACGAACCGGAGGTTACCCCCGTCACAGCCCGACCATTTCACCGGGATGCTATCCGGTACGCTCCTAGCCACCTAGCAAGTCAGGGAGTGAGGACACCACCGATGGCCGATCAGACCACCTCGACGATCGTGATCGAGGCCGCGCCCTCGGCAGTGATGGCGGTGATCGCGGACTTCAAGTCCTATCCGGCGTGGGCCAAGGGCATGCAGGAGGTCAACGTCATCGAGACCGGCGTCGACGGGCGGGCCGAGCAGGTCCGCTTCGTGCTCGACGTCGCGCCGATCAAGGACGAATACACCCTGGCCTACGACTGGGACGGCGACCGCCAGGTGACCTGGTCGCTGGTGAAGGGCAACCTGCTGCGCTCGATGGACGGCGCCTATGTCCTGCGTGACCTCGGTGGCCGCACCGAGGTCACCTACCGGCTCGCGCTCGACCTGAGCATCCCGCTGATCGGCATGCTCAAGCGCAAGGGCGAGAAGGTCCTGATCGACACCGCCCTGCGAGGCCTCAAGCAGCGGGTGGAGAAGTAGGACATGCCTTCGTGAGAATCCTTCTCTTCACCGGCAAGGGCGGCGTCGGCAAGTCGACCGTCTCGGCCGGCACCGCGGCGATGTCCGCGGCCCGTGGGCTGCGCACGCTGGTCCTGTCGACCGACGCCGCCCACTCCCTGGGCGATGCCTTCGGGGTCGGTGCTGCGCTCGGCTCGGAGCCGGTCGAGGTCACCCAGCACCTCTGGGTCCAGCACGTCGACGCTCAGCGTCGCTTCGAGCAGTCGTGGGCGGAGGTGCAGGGCTATCTGCTGAGCGTCCTGGACACCATCGGGGTCGACCGGATCGCGGCCGAGGAGCTGACCGTCATCCCCGGTGCCGAGGAGGTCTTCGCGCTCCTGGAGCTGCGCCGGATGGCCGTGTCGGGGGAGTGGGACACGATCGTGGTCGACTGCGCCCCGACCGCCGAGACGCTGCGCCTGCTCGCCCTTCCCGAAGCCCTGGGCTGGTATCTGGAGCGCATCCTCCCGGTCCAGCGCAAGATGGTGAAGGCGCTCAAGCCCGTGCTCACCAAGGCTGCCGGGGTGCCGATGCCCGGCGACTCCGTCTTCGACGCGCTCGTCCGGCTCCACGACGAGCTCGCCGACGTCCGCGCCCTGCTGGCGGGCCCCGAGGCGTCCGTACGCATCGTGCTGACCCCCGAGCGGGTCGTGCTCGCCGAGGCCCGACGGTCCTGGACGACGCTCTCCCTCTACGGCTACCGCGTCGACGGTGTCGTCGCCAACCGGATCTTCCCGGCCGGCGGCTCCGACGACTGGCGGGCCGGCTGGGTCAAGGCCCAGGACGACGTGCTCGGCGACATCGGCGCCTCCTTCGAGGGGCTGCCGGTCTGGCGCTCGTTCTACCGGCCCTCCGAGCCCGTGGGCGTCGAGGATCTGCGTGAGGTCGCCGAAGCCGCGTACGCATGGACCGGCAGCGTCGACCCGCTGGCCGTCCCCGACACACCGGCGCCGTTCCGGACCGCGAGCGACGACGACGGCGAGACGACCGTGGTCCACCTGGCCCTGCCCGGGCTGACCCAGTGGGTCGAGCGCGACCAGGTCCAGCTGGGCCGCAACGGCGACGAGCTGGCGATCACCGTGGGGGCCTACCGGCGTCTGCTGACCCTTCCCACCGCACTCGCCCGTCTGCGCGTCAGCGGGGCGCGCGTCGAGGGTGGGGAGCTGCGAGTAACGTTTTCTCGGCAGACGACGAACATCGAGAGCGAGTAATCGTGAGCGAGCAGCGCCACGAGTGGGCCGACGAGCCGCTGGGGTCGACCGCCGAGGAGCTCGGCCGGCTGATGGAGGCCATCGGCGAGTGGGCCAAGGACTCCCGGATCGGCCACCTCGCCGAAGGGCTCGGAGACCATCTCGGAACGGGGGCACCGGAGTGCACCTACTGCCCGCTGTGCCGTACCGTTCATGTCCTCCGGGAGTCGAGCCCGGAGGTCAAGGTGCATCTGGCCAGCGCTGCCGCATCGTTGATGCAGGCCGCGGCCACGGTGCTCAACGCGGCGGCCACGAGTCCGGGTGCTGGCCCTAGTGAAGGCGAGGATGCTCACAGTGATGGCGTGCGGGCTGAGGAAGATGCGACCCGGGACTGGGCGCGACGCTCGGAAAAGGTCCAACGGATCGATCTCGACGGCTGGAGCTGAGGCATGACGACGAAGAAGCTGGCCTGCGGTGTCGACGTGGGCGGCACCAAGATCCTCGGCGGCGTCGTCGACCACGACGGCAACATCATCGAGGACCACCGGGTCGAGTCGCCGGCGAAGAGCCCGGAGGCCATCGAGGCCGCCATCGTGGAGGTGGTCCAGGAGCTCAAGACCAAGCACCCGATCGAGTGCGTCGGCATCGGCGCCGCGGGCTACATCGACAAGGGCCGGTCGACGGTTCTGTTCGCCCCCAACATCGCCTGGCGCGACGTGCCGCTCAAGGAGCGCCTGGAGAAGGTCCTCGAGCTGCCGGTCGTGATCGAGAACGACGCCAACGCGGCCGCGTGGGGCGAGTTCGAGTACGGCGCGGGGGCCGAGGTCGACAACATGATGCTGGTGACTGTCGGCACCGGTGTCGGCGGCGGCCTGGTGCTCGAGGGCGACCTCTACCGCGGTGCCTTCGGCGTCGGCGCCGAGATCGGCCATATGCGGGTCGTGCCCAACGGCCACCTGTGCGGCTGCGGCAACCGCGGCTGCTGGGAGCAGTACGCCTCGGGGTCGGCCCTGGTGCGCAACGTCCGCGCCGCGGCGCGCGGCGGGTCGCTGCTGGCCCGCGAGGTCCTGGACCGCGCCGAGGGTGACCTCGACAAGATCAAGGGCCCGCTGATCACCGAGGCGGCCCGTGACGGCGACGCCTTCGCGATCGAGGCGCTGACCGACCTCGGCATCTGGCTGGGCGAGGGGATCGCCTCGATCGCCGCGGTGCTCGACCCGGCTGTGGTGGCCATCGGCGGCGGCGTGGCCGAGGCAGATGACCTGCTCCTCGGGCCCGCTCGGCGTGCCTTCCTGGCGCAGCTGACCGGCCGCGGCCACCGTCCGATGCTCGACATCCGCAAGGCGACGCTGGGCAATGAGGCAGGCCTGATCGGCGCGGCCGACCTGGCCCGCAGGTGAGCCTGCACATCGGTGTCGACATCGGCGGCACCAAGGTGCTCGCGGCCGAGGTCTCGCCGGCCGGTGACGTGCTCCGCACCGCTCACCGCAGCACCCCGGGGCGCCGGGTCGAGCTCGAGCTGGTGGAGGATGCCCTGACCGACGCGGTCACCGAGGTGGCCGCCGGCCGGCCCGTCGCCGGGGTGGGGCTGGCCGCCGCCGGGTTCGTCGACGCGGCGGGAGAGCGGGTGATGTTCGCCCCGCATCTTCCCTGGCGCGGAGAGCCGACCCTGAGCCGGCTGTCCTCGCGCTGGGGCACCCGGGTGGCGCTCGACAACGACGCCAACTGTGCCGCCCTGGCCGAGCTGGAGCTCGGTGCCGCCCGCGGCGTCGACTCAGCCCTGCTCATCACGCTCGGCACCGGCATCGGCGGCGCGGTGATCCTGGACGGCAAGGTCGTGCGCGGTCGCAACGGCATGGCCGGGGAGTTCGGCCACATGCAGGTCGTGCCCGGCGGGCTGCCCTGCGAGTGCGGTCTCACCGGCTGCTGGGAGCAGTACTCCTCCGGCAACGCGCTGGTCGCCTTCGTGCGCGCCAGGGTGGAGACCGAGGAGCACGCCGGTGGCCCGCTCGACGAGCTGGCCGCGGGCGACCCGCTCAAGATCACCGGCCCGGCGGTCACCGCCGCCGCGGCCGACGGCGATGCGCTCGCGCTGGCTGCGTACGAGTCGGTGGGGTCGTGGCTGGGGGTCGGGCTGGCCGGCCTGGTGGCCGCCTTCGACCCCGAGCTCCTGGTCGTCGGCGGGGGAGTCTCGACCGCGGGCGACCTGCTGCTGGCGCCCGCCCGCACGGCCCTGGAGGCCTCGCTCGTCGGTCGCCTCCACCGCGAGGTGCCGCCGATCGTGGCGACCGCATTCGGCGCCGAGGCAGGGGTTGTCGGGGCGAGCATCCTGGCCCGCCGACTCACCTCCGGCCAGAGCTAGACGCGCGCGCCGTCGTCCCAGGGATCGCGGGGCTCGGACGGCATCGTCACCAGCAGGTAGACGAACCCGGCGATGAACGCCGTGACCAGCCCGCCGATGACCCAGCTGCTGAAGTGGCGGTCGGTGATCTGGGTGACCACGATCAGCACCAGCACGGCGACCGGTGCGCCGAGCACGCCGATCCAGGCCAGCAGGCGCGCCGGGGTCGGCTTCGGCAGCGGCGGCGGAGGCGGTGGGACGTAGCCCTCCTCGTCGTCGCGCCACATGTCCTCGTAGGGGTCCGGCTCGTCGACCGGCTCGACGATGTCGATCTTCTTCTCGAAGAGACCACGGGAGACGGGCTCCTCTTCGAGGGCGGGCCGGTCGCCGTAGTTCTCGACGATCTCGCGCCAGGCTTCCTCGTCCGACGACGGCCCGTCTGCAGGCACGGAGGCGTCGTCGGAGGCCCCGGTCGTGTCCTCGGGCCGGTCGTCTCGCTCGCTCACTCTTCCAGCCTAGCCGGATCTCATGACAGGGTGCGCGAGTACAAGTACCTGTCTCGTTATAGGCTCATCGGTCGAAGGCAATTTGGGAAGGCGATGGGGTGTCGACGAAGCTCTTCTACTCGTTCTTGAAGTGGGTCGCTGTCGGACCTCTGCTCCGGGCTGTTTTCCGCCCGACCTGGGAGGGTGTCGAGAACATCCCGCGCAAGGGCCCGGCGATCCTGGCCGGCAACCACCTCTCCTACGCCGACTGGCTCTTCATGCCGCTGGGCTCACCGCGGATGGTGCGGTTCGTGGCGAAGGCGGAGTACTTCACCGGCACGGGCGTGAAGGGTTTCCTGCAGCGTACGTTCTTCAGCGGCACCGGCAACGTGCCGATCGACCGGTCGGGGGCGACCGCGGCCGAGGGTGCCCTGATCGCCGCGAAGCGGGTGCTCGGCGACGGCGAGCTCTTCGGAATCTATCCCGAGGGCACGCGTTCCCACGACGGCAAGCTCTACCGGGGCCGCACCGGCATCGCCCGGCTGGCTCTGGACACCGGCGCTCCGGTGATCCCGGTCGCGGTGATCGGCACCGACGTGATCGCGCCCCCGGGCAAGAAGCTCGGCAAGATCGTCCGGCCGCGGATCGTCTTCGGCAAGCCGCTCGACTTCTCGCGCTACGAGGGCATGGCCAACGACCGCTACATCCTGCGCGCGATCACCGACGAGATCGTCTACGAGATCCTGAAGCTGTCCGGCCAGGAGTACGTCGACATGTACGCCACCGACGCCAAGAAGCTGGCCGACGGCGAGAAGCCGGCCAAGAAGCCCGGGAAGAAGAACTCCGCGCGGCCGACCAAGGACGTAGCCTGACGATCCACTCGTCCCACCCGTTCCCGACGCCGGAGGATCCGGTACGCCGGTGGCGCGGTCGTCTCGGCGGCCGGGTGTCGCTGTGGACCTCAGGGGCGGCCGGGCTCACGGTCTCCTCGCTGATGATGGCCAACGGGGCGCCCGGCGCCGTGCTCGGTCTGCTCGACCCCGACTCGGACCTGCGTGACGAGCTCGAGGAGACCGGCGTCGGGGTCGTGTCGCTGCTCCACTGGCGCCATCGCGACCTCGCCGAGGCGTTCGGAGGCACCGCGCCCGCTCCCGGCGGCGCGTTCCGGCTGGGGTCGTGGGAGACGACCGACTTCGGCCGCCGCCTCGCCGATGCCCCGACCTGGGCCGGCGTACGCCTGGTCTCGATGACGGAAATCGGCTGGTCAGTCCTGGCGACGTGCGAGATCGTGTCGCTCGAGGTCGGTGACGACGCCGACCCGCTGGTCCACCGGCACGGGAGGTACGAACGGTGATCGACGGCTACCTGCGACGGCTCGGCCTCGAGGGACGGCCGGAGGCGACGTACGAGACGCTCGTCGACCTTCATCACCGCCATCTCGACACGCTTCCCTACGACAACCTCTCGATCATGCTCGCCGCCATCGGTGCGGTGGGCGCGCCGGACTCCGTGGATCCGGTGGAGACGCTGGAGCGGGTCGCCGCCGGTGGCAACGCCGGCTACTGCTTCCACCACAACGGCCTGGTCTCGTCGGTCCTGGAGGAGCTGGGGTTCGACGTCGTACGCCGCCCCGGCCAGCTGATCGAGACGACCGGTCCGAGCGGTGAGCTGGACCATCTCGCCTTCGAGGTCCGTGGGCTGCCGACGGCGGACAACCCTGGCGGGCGGTGGTGGCCCGATCTGGGTTTCGGCGACGCCTTCCGGGAGCCGCTGCCGCTGGTCGACGGGCACTTCCGGCAGAACGGGTTCGTCTACCGGCTGGTGCGGGTAGGGGAGGACGGCTGGACGTTCCACCACGATCCTGCTGGCTCCTTCCACGGCAACCTGATCCGCGGCGTGGTGGACCTGGACGAGGTCGCGGTGCGGCATCCGGCGCTCTCGACGCCGCCGGGCCCCTATACGAGCAAGCTGGTCGTGCAGCGTCGCGATGCCACCGGGGCCGACACGGTCCGTTCCATCCGCTACAGCCGGATCGGTGAGGGTGCGACCGCACGAGACCTGCGTGACTTCGCCGAGTGGACGGCGGCCCTGGAGGGTCTTGGTGTCTCGTTCGCCGGGGTCGAGGAGGACGCGCTGCGCGAACTCCACAAGCGACAGGCCGCCGACTACGACGAGTGGTTGCTGACGCGGTAGTCGGCGACGTGCTGAGATGGCGGACATGAGCGACGACGCACCTGCCCCCGAGCTGCTCGACGTCGCGGCCGAGCTCTACGGGCTGCCGCTGGGCGACTTCACCCCTGAGCGCGACGCCAGTGCCAAGGGGCTGAAGGGCACGCCGCTCGCAGGCCCCGTCAAGGCGTTGAAGAAGCCGTCGACGGCGGCATGGGTGGTCAACCTGCTGGTGCGCTACGAGACCGAGCAGGTGGAGCAGGTGATCTCGGTCGGTGCCCTGCTGCGCGAGGCGCAGACCGGGATGGACGCCGCCCAGCTGCGTGAGCTCACCAAGCAGCGGCGGCAGCTGACCGCGGCGGTGACGACCCGCGCCCGCGGCCTCGCGCGCGAGCACGGTCTGCGGGTGACGGAGGCGGTGGCGACCCAGGTCGAGGCGACGCTGACCGCGGCGATGATCGACGAGTCCGCCGCCCAGGCCGTACGCAGCGGCCTGCTCGTCTCCGCGCTGTCGGCCACCGGCGTCGACGCCGTGGACGCGGCGTCCGTCGTCGCCCTCCCGGACGCGTTGGGCTTCGAGGTCCCCGAGGTCGTCCCGCCGCCTCCCGAGCCGCTGCGGGCCGTCCCGGACCTGCCCGACACCGCGGCGCTCGACGAGGCACGCGAGGCGCTCGAGGAGGCGGAGTCCGCCCTGTCCGGTGCCGAGGCTCATCGGGACAAGGCCGCCGCGGCGTTCAAGGACGTCGAGGCGAGGTCGCTCCAGGTGAAGTCCGAGATCGAGGACCTACGCCGCCGCCTGGCCGACCTGGAGGAGACAGCGCTCGAGGTCGAGGACGAGCTCACGGAGGCCGAGGAGGAGCGTGAGTCCGCCGAGGCCGCGGTCTCGGAGGCCGCTGCCACGCGGGACTCGGCAGCGGCCGAGGTCGAGCGTCTCAGCGGTTAGGCCCGTTCCGCCACGGGTCAGATGTCCTTGCGCATCCGGACCAGCGGGACCGGGGCGCCGCCGCGGTCGTCCTCGATCCGTTCGATCGCTTGGAAGCCGTACGCCTGGTACAGAGGTTCGCCCGACAGGGTGCCCATCAGCTCGAGGGTGGTGAAGCCTTCGGCCGCGGCTGCTTCCTCGCAGAGTTCCAGGATCAGCCGGCCGACGCCGCGTCGGGCGAAGGCGGGGTTGGTGTACATCGCTCGCACCCTGGCTGGATCATTCGCCGGGTCCAGCAAGGTGGGCTCGCGGCCGGGAGTGTGGTCGCCGCCGTAGAGCGTCGCCCTCCGGCTCCAGCCACCACAGCCGGCGATCCGGTCGCCCTCCTCGACCACGAAGTAGGTGCCGTCCTCGATCAGCTGGGTGTCGATGCCCATCACCATCCTGCTCGAGGCGATCTGGGCTTCGGTCAGGAAAGCCTTCTGGAGCTCCGCGATCGAGGTGTTCATGATCGCGTTCAGGGCGGGGATGTCGTCAGCTGTTGCTACACGGTGGGTGAAGGGCACGGGGCGAGCCTGCCAGGTGCTGTCGAGGAGCGCTTCGCTAAAGCAGGATTCCTGTGTGAGGAATGTCACCTGAATCTGCCGTGATCGCTTGACGCTATAAAACGATGTCGATAACGTTTTCGATCGAGTTCGCGCGAGCTCTGAGGTACCACCGACCACCGTTCAATCGAGAGAACAGGATCGATGATGACCCGAGTTCGAGTCAGACCCGTGGGTGCCCGGCTGGCCAGAGGTGCCGCCGTCGCCGCCACACTGATCGCCAGTGGCATCGCCGTCGTCGCCGTGGCCGCTCCGGCCCAGGCAGACGGCTCCACCCTGCAGGCCGCGGCCGCCGAGTCCGGCCGCTACTTCGGTACCGCGATCGCGGCCAGCCGGATGTCGGATTCGCAGTACACGACCATCGCGAACCGCGAGTTCAACATGATCACCGCCGAGAACGAGATGAAGATGGACGCGACCGAGCCGTCGCAGAACCAGTTCAGCTTCTCCGCCGGAGACCAGATCGCCAACTGGGCCATCCAGAACGGCAAGCGAGTCCGTGGGCACGCGCTGGCCTGGCACTCGCAGCAGCCGGGCTGGATGCAGAACATGGAGGGCAGCTCGCTTCGCAACGCGATGCTCAACCACATCGCCGGCGTCGCGGGCCACTACCGGGGCAAGATCTACGCCTGGGACGTCGTGAACGAGGCCTTCGAGGACGGCACCTCGGGGGCTCGCCGCAACTCCAACCTGCAGCGCACCGGCAACGACTGGATCGAGGCCGCCTTCCGTGCTGCCCGCTCCGCCGACCCCAACGCGAAGCTCTGCTACAACGACTACAACACCGACAACTGGAGCCACGCGAAGACGCAGGCCGTCTACAACATGGTCCGCGACTTCAAGTCGCGCGGCGTACCCATCGACTGCGTCGGATTCCAGGCCCACTTCAACTCCGGCAACCCGGTGCCGAGCAACTATCACGTCACCCTGCAGAACTTCGCCGACTTGGGCGTCGACGTGCAGATCACCGAGCTCGACATCGCCGGCTCCGGCACCTCGCAGGCCGAGCAGTTCCGCGGTGTCACCCAGGCCTGCATGGCGGTCACCCGCTGCACCGGCATCACGGTCTGGGGCGTACGGGACACCGACTCGTGGCGCGCCTCGGACACCCCGCTGCTCTTCGACGGCTCCGGCAACAAGAAGCTCGCCTATGGCTACGTCCTCGACCAGCTCAACACTGCCGATGGTGGGAGCACCACGCCGCCGGCGGGTAGTTGCACAGTGACCGTGACCCGGACCGAATCGTGGGGCGATCGGTTCAACACGGTCTTCGCCGTCAGCGGGACCAACAACTGGGTCGTGAGGATCAGCATCGGGTCGGGGCAGAGTCTGCAGAACTCGTGGAACGCCACTGTCTCCGGGACCTCGGGGACTCTCACTGCCACGCCGAACGGCAACGGCAACCAGTTCGGGATCACGCTCTACTCGGGCGGGAACACCTCGACTCCGACTGCTAGCTGTACGGCGGTCTGATCGTGAAGGGGCGGGGCCTTGGTCGTGGGTTTGCGGCCGGGGCCCCGCTCGGCTGTTCGTTGGGCTGCTGGCTTCGCTGGTCGAGCCGCGGCACACCGGTGGTCGAGCTTGTCGAGACCACCCGTGAGGAAACCTCGCTAGGTACTGTTTCTTCGTTTCAGGGTTCGCCGCCGACCCGTTCTTTGAGTGTTTCTCGATCGGGCACCGCGTCAAGGACGGGCTTCGCCCGCCGCTTCGCGGTGGCCTTCGGCCATCCTTGACCCGGCACCCGATCGAGAAAGA